>JAEUMA010000207.1 GCA_016793565.1 Rhizobiaceae bacterium | reverse complement strand
ATCGGGGCCCTGGGGCCAGGCCGGATCGGCGACGCGGCGACCCGCGTCCTCGCACTGCTCGGCGCCTCGATGCCGTCCTTCTTCGTCGGCGCGCTGCTGATTTATGGCCTTGCCGTCCAGCTCAGGCTGTTTCCGACCTTCGGATCGGAAGGCCCCACCAGCTGGATCCTGCCCTGGATGACAATCGGTTTCCTGCCGGCGGCGGTGCTGAGCCGGGTCGTCCGCGTGGGGCTCGAGGAGGCCATGGCGCGTCCGTTCTCCCTGACCGCCACGGCGAAGGGCCTGTCGCGCGGGGCGATCCTGTTTCGCCACGCGCTTCCGACCATCGCCCCGACCTATATGAACGCGCTGGGCGCCCAGGGCGGCGCGATGATCGTGGGCGCCATCGTGGTCGAGCCGCTCTTTGCTTTGAAAGGCGTCGCCGACCTTTTCCTGCAGGGCGTGCTGTTCCGCGATTTCATGGTCGTCCAGGCCTGCCTGCTGATCTTCCTCACCTTCTTCATCGTCCTCAACCTGGCTGTCGATATCGCCATCATGTTCCTGGACCCGAAGCTGCGTCGCCAGGGAGCGGGCGCATGAGAATCTTGCGCGAATTCCTGGACGCCATCCGGCAGGTGCCAAGGCTGGCCCTAGTCACGATCCTGGCCTTCATCGCCCTTGGCGTGCTGGCCCCGTACATCACTCCCTACGATCCGAATGCACAGGATCTGCTGGCCGCACATGCCGGCTCGTCCTGGCAGCATTGGCTGGGAACCGATCATCTCGGCCGCGATACGCTGTCCCGCCTGATCGCGTCGGCGCGGACCTCGCTGGTCGGCATGGCCCTCGTGCTGATCCTGGCGCTGTCGGTCGGCATCACCATCGGCACCATCGCCGGCTACCGGCGGGGTTGGGTCGACGAGGTGCTGATGCGCATCGTCGATGTCGGCCTGGCCATGCCGAGCCTCATCGTGGCTCTCGCGGTCATCGGCATATTCGGCACCGGCTACTGGAACATGATCCTCGCCCTGGCCCTGGCCTGGTGGCCGGGCAGCGCGCGCGTCAGCCGCGCCGTGGCGGTCAACGTCATGAACCGCCCGCATATCGAATCCCTGCGTGTGCTCGGGGCGAGCCCTGCGCGCATCTATTTCCACCACCTGCTACCCACCACCATCGGCGCGGTACTGGTCTATGCGACCGCCGAAGCGGCGGCGGTGGCGCTGTCCATCGCGACGCTCAGCTTCCTAGGTCTCGGCATCCAGCCGCCGACGCCCGAATGGGGACAGATGCTGGTCGACGCGCTGCCCTATCTCGAGGAAGTGCCGATGCAGGTGATCCTGCCCGGCCTCGTGCTGACGGCGGTGGTCGTCGGGTTCAACCTGCTTGGAGAGTCGATCGCGCTCAACCGCGTGCCGACGCCGCTGCCGCGCCGCATCATCAGGCAGCGCCGCGCCGCATCGGCCGCCTGGCAGAAGGTGTCGTCATGAGCGCGAACAGCCTTCTGCAGGCAAAGGACCTGTCGATCGACCTTTTCACCGCGCGGGCAGCGCTCCGGCCCGTCGACCGAGTGAGCTATTCCGTCGATGCCGGCGAGACGCTCGCCATCGTGGGCGAGAGCGGTAGCGGCAAGACCGTGCTCAACTTCGCGCCGCTCGGATTGATGCCGACCGGCGTGGTGGCTGATCTCCACGGCTCACTGCGTTTCGGCGGCACCGAGCTGGTCGGCCTCTCGGCCAAGGCGCTGCGGAATTTCCGCGGCGGCCAGATCGGAACCATCTTCCAGGACCCGATGAGCGCGCTCAATCCCGCCATGCGCATCGGCCGCCAGATCGCCGAGGTGGGCGAACTGCACCTGGGCCTCACTGCATCCCAGGCTGAAAACCGGGCACTGGAGCTGCTCAAGGTCGTGCGGATGTCCGATCCCGAGGCGCGGCTCAGGCAATACCCGCACGAGCTCTCCGGCGGCCTGCGCCAGCGGGCCATGATCGCCATCGCCATCGCCGGCGAGCCGAAGCTGCTGATCGCGGATGAGCCGACGACGGCGCTGGACGTGACCGTTCAGGCCCAGATCATCGCGCTGCTGAAGGATCTGCAGCGCCGCCTGCACATGGCGATCGTCCTGATTACCCACGACATGGGCGTGGTTGCAAGTATCGCCTCGAAGGTGGCCGTCATGTATGCCGGCCGCGTTGTCGAGTATGGCGGCGTCGAACAGGTGCTGCTTGCCCCACGCCATCCCTATACCGGCGGGCTGATAGCGGCATTGCCGCGCCCCGAGGACGCACCCGGCTCCCTGTTTCGCGGCCTGCCCGGGGCGCCCCCCATTCTCGGCGCGCCGCAGCCGGGTTGTCCCTTCGCGCCGCGCTGCCCGCTGGTCGAGGAGATTTGCAGCGAGCTCCGCCCGCCGCTCGTGACTGCGTCGTCGGGTACGGCTGCCGCCTGTCACGTGGTCAACGATGTCCGCTATCGGGAGGTGGCGCATGCCTGACGTGGCACCTCTGCTCAGCATCCAAAACCTCGTCACGCGCTTCAAGAGCGTCGAGCGCGGCAAGTGGATCACCGCCGTCGACGATGTATCGATCTCGCTTGCACCGGGCGAGATGGTCGGCCTGGTGGGCGAATCCGGTTGCGGCAAGTCGACGCTCGGACGCTCGATCGTCGGCTTGGAGAAGCCGCAGTCGGGCAGCGTGATTTATGACGGCGTCGATCTGTCGACACTGAGCGGGCGCGCACTGCGCCAGAAGCGACGGGCGATCCAGTACGTCTTCCAGGATCCCTACGCCTCGCTCAACGATCGCCAGACGATCGGCGAGACCATCGCCGAGGCGTTGATCATCATCGGCATCAACGACAAGGCGGAGCACGCTCGCCTGATCCATACGCTGCTCGACCAGGTCGGCCTGCCCGCATCGCTTGCCGAACGCTATCCGCGCGAACTTTCGGGCGGCCAGCGCCAGCGCGTCGCCATTGCCCGCTCGCTCGCGGTCGAGCCGCGCGTCCTCATCTGCGACGAGCCCGTCAGCGCGCTCGATCTTTCGATCCGCGCCCAGGTGATGAATCTGTTCCTGAAGCTGCACAAGGAACTCAACGTCGCCTGCCTGTTCATCGCGCATGACTTGGCGCTGGTTCGGCAGGCCACCAGCCGCACCTATGTCATGTATCTCGGCAGGATCATCGAGGAAGGCCGCTCGGACGAGCTCTATGCCCGGCCCAGCCATCCCTACACGCAGGCGCTGCTCGCCTCCATCCCGAGCGCCGATCCGCGCATCGAGGCCAATCGACCGCCGCCGTCCATCTTCGGCGAGATTCCGAGCCCCACCAATCCTCCTTCGGGCTGCCGTTTCCGCACGCGCTGTCCGCAGGCGATGGAGATTTGCGCCGCCACCCCGCCTGAAGCCGTACGCCTGACGCCGTCCCACAGCGCCCGCTGTGTCATCGCCGGCGACATCTACCAGAAAAACAAAGCAGCCGATCACGTCGAGCCCGTGCCGGCCTGACCACCGTCACGCGCCCGCCTTCAACATCGGCCAATCCCAGGGAGTTCAGTTTGTCCAACGCGATCCCGACGCATGACCGCACCGCCCTCAGGGTAGCCCCGGACGACGAGGCCTACTGGCTGTCGATCCGTGCGACCATGGAGCCCATGTACGTCAACACCCAGCTTGCCAACACGCGCCGCGGCCCGGCGCCGCTTCGGGTTCGCGATCGCGTGCGCTCACTGGTAGACCTGTCGCTGGCCTACGAGCTCGACGAATACGAGCCGTTCCGCGACCTGAAGGAAAGCGGTTCCTCCGTCGCGATCCGTCAGTCCCTGGCGGACTATTTCGGCGCTTCGGCGGAGGAGATCGCGCTGACTCGCAACGCAATGGAGGGGATCGCCACGATTCTCAACGGCGTCACCCTGACTCCCGGCGACGAGATCGTCGCGACGCGCTTCTGCTACGATTCAAATCTCGCGATCATCCGCCAGCGCGTGCGGCGCGACGGCATTGTCCTAAAGTTCGTGGAGCTTCCGTTCGGCCCGGCGTCGGATGCCGAAATCGTTGCCGCTTTCGCCGACACGATTGGTGAGAGGACGCGGCTCGTTTCGTTTCCGCACGTCGTGGCGCGAACGGGGCTTGTCGTGCCGGTCAAGTCGATCTCCGACCTCGCGGCCAGCCGCGGTGCGTTCAGCTTCGTCGACGGTGCGCATTCCGCCGGGCACATCGCCGTCGCGCTCGACGAGCTGGGTTGTGACGCCTATGCCGCCTGCCTGCATAAATGGATGTACGGCCCGCGCGGGACAGGCTTCCTCTATGTCCGGCGCGACAGGATCGCGGATGTCTGGCCGCTGTTCGCGAGCTGGTCGAAGAAGCCGGACGACTCGATCGAAAAGTTCGAGGACGTGGGCACGGTGTTCAAGGCATTGCCGGCATCCATTCTGGAGACCATGGCCTTCAACCTCGAGGTCGGTCAGGCGGAGAAGACGGCGCGCCTGCGCTATCTGCGGGATCGGTGGGCGCGGCGGCTCGGCGGTCACGACCGAGTACGGCTGCTGACCGATCTCGATGCCGAGCCCGGCACGGGTTTTGCCGCGTTCAATATCGAGGGTCTCACGCCGCAGGAATTCGCCGCGGCGCTGCTCGCCGATTTCGGGATCAGTGTGCGCGCCTTCGCCATGGAGGAGGACCCCACCATGGCCGGCATTCATCTGTCGCCGGGCCTCGCCAACTCCGTCGAGGAAGTCGATCGCTTCGTCGAGGCCGCGACCGCTATCATCGCCCGGACGCACAACAGGTTCAGGCGGGCAGGCTGATCAGTTCCGGCGCAAGGCTAGTCAGCGATTCCGCGCCGGTTTCGGTGACGAGCAGCGTCGCTTCGTACATCAGCCCGCCCCAGCCGGGCCGGTAATAGGGCGGCTCGACATTGATGACCATGCCCGGTTCGAGCCGCGTGGGATTGGATGGACCGATCGTCGGAAACTCGTGGGAATCGAGGCCGAGCCCGTGCCCGACATGGTGGCGCTGGTACTGGGGCAGGCCGGCCGCGCGCACCGCGGCCACCGTCGCGTCGAAGATGGCGTCCGTCATCATGCCCGGCCGTATCATGCCGAGCGCGGCCCGCTGGCCCGCCGCGATCGCCGCCGCGACCGCGCGCATCTCCGGGGAAGGCTCGCCGACGACCGCGGTGGCCGCGATGTCCGACCAGTAGCCGTTCAGCAGGCCGCCGACGT
>JAEUMA010000194.1 GCA_016793565.1 Rhizobiaceae bacterium | reverse complement strand
AAAGTTGCGGAAGCCGGTGCGGTCGAGGCCATAGAGTTGGCGCGCATTGTCGAGGTCGTAAGCCATCGACAGCGTCGTTCCCTGCAGATTGCGTGCGTTCTCCTGGACATAGGCCTCGGCGATAGAGAGCGAAGAATTGATGATCGTCTTGGTCCGGATCTCGAACCAGCGGTCGAGCCCGATATCCAGCGTCACCGAGGCGACGACCGCCACCATCAGCGCCGGCAGCGCGGCCACCAGCGAGAACATGGTGACGATGCGCACATGCAGCCGCGAAGCGGCCTTGCCATGCTTCCTGGCCATGACGATGCGGTGAAGCTCGCGTCCGATCAGCAAGAGCAGAATGAGGATGAACGCGGCGTTGATGCCGATCAGCGTCAGCGTCGTTGCCTCGTCTGGCGTGATCGGCGTCGCCCCGACCAGAATCGCGAACGAGACCGCGGCCGTGACGAGGGCGCCGATGACCGTTACGACGCCAGGTAGGGCAAGCAGCCTGCGGGCGTCGATCTTCTTCGCTTCGAAAAGCGGCTGGGGAATTGGAGGGGCTTCTGTTGCCATTATGTCGCGGCAAGTCTCCCGAATCCGTGGGAGTTATGCAACGCATTGTGGCGATTGTGCAACAAGCCCACGAGCGGCGGGCGCTTTTTCCCCCGCCGGCACGACTCGGTCACGGCTGGCGCGAAGCGCGGTAGACGTTGACGCCGAGTTCGCGAATCTTCTTGCGCAGCGTATTGCGGTTGAGGCCGAGCAGTTCGGCAGCTTTGATCTGGTTGCCGCGCGTCGCGGTCATGCAGGCCAGCACCAGCGGATACTCGACTTCCGCGAGGATGCGCTCATAAAGGCCGGGCGGAGGCAGGTCGTTGCCGAAGCCGGTGAAATAGCGTTGCAGATAATGCTCCACCGCCTGGCCGATGGAGAGGTCTTCGGGGATCAGGTTGCCGCCGGGGACGGCCTTCTGGTCGCCTGTCTTCAGTTCCGCCTCGATGATCTCGAGCGAGATCTCGTCCTGCGGATATAGGGCAGCCAGCCTTCGCACGAGGTTTTCCAGCTCGCGCACATTGCCAGGCCAGGGGTAGCGCTTCATCAGTTCGATGCCCGCGGCCGAAATGCGCTTCGTTGGCAAGCCCTCCGTCTCGCCGCGCTTGAAGAAATGGCGCACGAGGTCCGGGATGTCCTCCGCGCGTTCGCGAAGGCCGGGCAGCCTCAAAGGCACGACGTTGAGACGGTAGAAGAGATCCTCGCGGAACAGGCCCTGGTTGATCAGGGTGCGCAGGTCCTTGTTGGTGGCGGCCACGATGCGCACGTCCGTCTTGATCGGCGTGCGGCCGCCTACCGTCGTGTATTCGCCCTGCTGCAGGACACGCAAAAGCCGCGTCTGCGCCTCCATCGGCATGTCGCCGATCTCGTCTAGGAAAAGCGTACCCCCCTCAGCCTGCTCGAAGCGCCCGGTGGAGCGGTTCTGCGCGCCGGTAAAGGCCCCCTTCTCGTGGCCGAACAGCTCGGATTCGATCAGGTCCCGCGGGATCGCCGCCATGTTGATAGCGACGAAAGGCCCGTTGCGGCGGCGGCCGTATTCATGCAGGGCGCGCGCCACCAGCTCCTTGCCCGTGCCGGACTCGCCGCTGATCATGACGGTGAGATCCGTCTGCATCATGCGCGCCAGCATCCGGTAGATGTCCTGCATTGCCGCCGAACGGCCGACCAGCGGCATCGGCTCGGCCTGCTCCTCGGGCCTGGCGTCGGCACTAGGACGCTTCGGCTCCGACAGCGCACGGCTGACGATGTTGATCAGTTCCGTCAGGTCGAACGGCTTCGGCAGGTATTCGTAGGCACCGGTCTCCGACGCGCGGATCGCCGTCATGAAGGTATTTTGGGCGCTCATGACGATGACAGGAAGTTCCGGCCGCGCCTTCTTGATGCGTGGCAGCATGTCGAAGGCGTTCTCGTCGGGCATCACCACATCGGTGATGACGAGATCGCCCTCGCCGGCCGCAACCCAGCGCCACAGGGTGGCCGCGTTGGAGGTCACCCTGACGTCGTGGCCGACGCGCGAGAGCGCCTGGTTGAGAACCGTGCGGATCGCGGCATCGTCATCCGCGACAAGAATGCTGCCGCGAACGCTCATGGGCGCTCTCCTTCCGCATTGTCTTCGGGTCTGGCCTCGCGCCAGGCGGGCATCATCACGCGGAAGGTGGTGCCGCGCGGCGTCGCGTCGCATTCGATGATGCCGCCGTGCTCGCCGACGATCTTGGCGACCAGCGCAAGCCCCAGGCCGGAACCGTTCTGCTTGGTTGTGATGAAGGGATCGAACAGGATCGGCAAGAGGTCGTCCGGCACGCCGGGGCCGTTGTCCTTGACGCAGAACTCCAGCGGCAGAGAAACGCGGTCATGCGTACCCGGCACGGTCACGCGGATGCCTGGCCGGAAGGCGGTCGACAGTGTGATCTCGCCTTCGGGATTGTTGCCGATCGCCTCGGCGGCGTTCTTCACCAGGTTTAGAAACACCTGGATCAGCTGGTCGCGGTTTGCGTAGACGAAAGGCAAGGAGGGGTCGTATTCCTCGATGAAGCGGATGTTGCTCGCGAAGCCGTTGCGGGCGATCGCCTTCACATGGTCGAGCACGACGTGGATGTTGACTGGATAGCGATCGATCGGCCGCTCATCCGAGAAAACCTCCATTCGGTCGACCAGCGAGACGATCCGGTCGGTTTCCTCGGTGATCAGGCGTGTCAGCGCACGGTCGTCGTCGGAGGCGGAGGTTTCGAGAAGCTGTGCGGCGCCGCGGATACCCGACAGCGGGTTCTTGATTTCGTGCGCCAGCATGGCCGCGAGGCCAGTCACGGAACGCGCGGCCCCGCGATGTGTCATGCGACGGTCGATCTTGTCGGCCATCGAGCGCTCCTGGAACATCACGACCACCGAGCCCGGAAGCTCGGCCACCGGCGCCACATAGATGTCGACCAGCCGGTCGGGCCCGATGCGGGGGCTGGAAATGTCGACGCGATACTCGTTGACCGGCGCCAACCGCTCGCGGGCCTGCTCGACCAGCGCGAGAATCGGGCTGCCGAACGGCACCAGCTTCTCCAGCGTATTGCGCGCCAGCACATTGGCGCTCGCCCGGAAAAAGTCCTCTGCCTCTGCGTTCGCGTAGGTGACATACCCGTTGGGCCCGACCATCAGCACCGGGCGCCGAATCGTATTGAGCACTACCTGCGCGGGATCGGCCGCCTGGTTGGCTGCGGACACCTTCATGTTCATGCCGCCTTCCTCAGTTTGTCACCGCCCGCGAAGGCGAGCCGCAGTGCGGCAACCACTTCCGCCGGGTCGGTGGAACGCAGGACCGTGGAGCGCAGAGCGGGTCCGCACTCGGCAGCATGCACGTCGAGATACCAGCCGAGATGCTTGCGTGCCTGGCGCAGCCCGCTCTCCACGCCGTAGAGCGAAAGCATGTCCTCGTAGTGGGCAGCGACATAGTCGGCGAGCACGGCGCCGCTCGGCTCGCCTTCCACACAGAGCCCCGCCGCCTGCCGCGCGATCGCGCCCGGCAACCATGGCGCGCCGTAGGCGGCCCGCCCTACCATGACGGCGTCCGCCCCGGATTGGCGCAGGATGTCAGCGGCGTCGGCCACGCTCGACACGTCGCCATTGGCGACGACCGGAATTCCCACCGCCGCCTTGACCCGGGCGATCGCCCGCCAGTCGGCGCGCCCGTTGTAGAACTGGCAGCGAGTCCGGCCGTGAACCGTCACCATCCGCACGCCGGATTGTTCAGCGCGTCGCGCCAGCTCAGGCGCGTTAAGCGAGCTTTCGTCCCAGCCTAACCGCATCTTGACCGTGACAGGCACGTTGACGGCACCCACCACCGCGTCGATGAGTGACACGGCGTGGTCGGGCTCGCGCATCAGCGCCGAACCGCAATAGCCGCCCGTAACCTTCTTGGCAGGGCAGCCCATGTTGATGTCGATGACGTCGGCGCCTTCACCCTCGGCGATCCGGGCCGCTTCAGCCATCGCGACCGCCTCGCGGCCGGCAAGCTGGACCATATGCACAGGCACGTCCGGCCGGCGGATGCGCAGGCCCGAGGTGCCGCGTCCCTTTGCGAGTTCGCCGCTGGCTACCATCTCGGCCACCACCAGCCCGGCGCCGTGCTGCACGGCACGCATGCGAAAAGGCATGTCCGTCACGCCCGACATCGGCGCGAGAAACACGCGGTTGGGCAGCGCGACGCCGCCGATCGACAGCGGTTGGGCGAGATGACTCAATTCAATCATGCACAAAAACAATGCAA
>JAEUMA010000158.1 GCA_016793565.1 Rhizobiaceae bacterium | reverse complement strand
ACCGACATCTTCGGCATCCTGCTGTTCATACCGCCGGTGCACGAAATCGCCTGGCGCTTCCTCAAACGCCGCGTGAACGTCAGCACCGACTTCGTGTTCACCGCAGATCCGCGCAAGGCCGGCAAGCGCGGACCGGTCATCGATCTGGACGCCAACGACTATTCGTCGAAGCCGGGCGCCCCGGACTCGCCCTGGAAACGCTTCCCGGAGCAGTGAGCGCCTCACGGCGCGCCGTGCTTGCCACGCCCTACCTGCCATGGTAGCCAACCCGCCCATTCAAGGGACGCGGCGGAAAAGCCGCCAAAGAAAGGGACTTGGCGATGGCCGAGAATGAACAGGGCGCCGCGGTCGGGAACGGCAAGGCGCCGACGCTCAACGTCCTCGCACAATATGTGAAGGATCTGTCCTTCGAGAGCCCCGGCGCTCCCAACTCGCTGCGCGGCCGCGACAAGGCTCCGGGCATCAATGTCAATGTCAATGTCAACGCTAACCCGCTGTCGGACACCGAGTTCGACGTCAATTTGACGCTGACCGCGAAGGCTTCACACGACAAGGACGTGATCTTCAACGTCGAGCTGGTCTATGGCGGCGTCTTCCGCGTTGCAGGCTTCCCGCAGGAGCATATCCTGCCGATCCTGTTCATCGAATGCCCACGCCTGCTCTTCCCGTTCGCGCGCCAGATCATCGCCGAGGCCACGCGCAACGGGGGCTTCCCGCCGCTCATGCTCGATCCGATCGACTTCGCGCAGATGTTCCAGCAGAAGCTGGCCGAGGACAGCGCACGCTCCAAGGTTCAGGCCAGCTGACCACAGGTCGGACTGGCTTTCGACCATCGGGGCCCGGTTGATGCCGGGCCCTTTTCATTCAGCGGCGTGAGTGCTCGGGAAACTCGCCCAGATGGCGGCAGGACCGAGCCCGGCCACCATCGCGGTATGCGCGGCCCGTTCCTTCTCGCTCAGGCGCGGTGCTAGCGGGGCAGGCCGCTCGGGCAGCGCGAAGATGCCGAGCGCCTCGTTCGCCGACGCGCCGGACGCTGAGAAATTGTCGAGGCCAAGTGCTGCCTGGCGGCCTCCGGCCAGCTCGATATAAACTTCGGCCAGCAGCTCGGAGTCGAGCAGTGCGCCGTGGTGCACGCGCCGGCTGTTGTCGATGCCATAGCGGCGGCACAGCGCGTCGAGCGAGTTCGGCCCCATCGGATGCTTGCGCCTGGCGATCGCCAGCGTATCCACCACGCGCGCCGTGTCGAAGGGCGGCAGGCGTAGCCTCTCGAGTTCGGCGTTGATGAAGCCTATGTCGAAGCCGGCATTGTGGGCGACCAGCCGGGCATTGTCGAAGAAGGCTACGAACTGCTCCGCGATGCCGGCGAAATTGGGTTTGCCCTCCAGATCGGCCATGCTGATGCCGTGGATGGCCTGCGCCTCGGCATGGATCGCGCGGTTGCCCGGGTGGATATAGTGATGGAACACCCGCCCGGTGGGAAAGCCATTTTCGAGCTCCACACCGCCGATCTCGATGATGCGGTCCTCGCGCGCATCGAGGCCGGTGGTTTCGGTATCGAAGACGATCTCACGCAATGATTCGCGACCTCCGCAGCAGGGCGACTCTGCCGCCGCTGGTCGACGACGGCAAGCGGCCGTTCACGGCGTGGCGGGGCTCTCCCCGCAAACCGCTCTCACCACCTCGGAGACGGCGCTGCGAGCGGCGTCCATTCCCTGCCCGGTGTCGATGACGAAATCGGCCTTGCGGCGCTTCTCGGCATCCGGCACCTGCAAGCGCAGGATGCCGGCGAACTTTTCCTCCGTCATTCCGGGTCGGGCGAGAACGCGCGCGCGCTGAACCTCGGCCGGAGCGGTCACCACCACCACCTTGTCGACGCGCTCACGGCTATGCGTCTCGAACAACAGCGGGATGTCGAGCACGATCACCGGCGTTCCGGCCGACCGGTGCCGTTCGACGAAGGCGGCGGCATCGGCCCGCACCATGGGATGCACGATCCCCTCCAGCCGCTTCAGCGCCTCCGGCTTCCCCAGCACATGACCGGTCAGGCGGGCGCGGTCGACCACGCCGTTGACCACGGTGCCGGGAAACGCCGCCTCGATCAGCGGGGCGGCTGCGCCCGCGTAGAGGCGATGCACCGCCTCGTCGGAATCGTGCACCGGCACGCCCTGCTCACGGAACATGGCCGCCGTGGTCGACTTGCCCATGCCGATGGAGCCGGTCAGGCCGAGGATGATCACGCGGTTCTCTCGATGTCTGCGAGCACCAGGGCGCGCAGCGCCTCCGTAATCTGCGGCCGGGTGCCGAACCATCGCTCGAACCCCGGCGCAGCCTGATGCAGCAGCATGCCCAACCCGTCGACGGTCCGCAGCCCCCGCGCGGCGGCGGCGGCGAGAAACGGGGTGACCAGCGGCACATAGACGATGTCGGTGACGACGGCGTCGTCGGGCAGCAAGGCGATGTCGACCGGCAGCGCCTCGCCGTGCATGCCCAGCGAAGTCGTGTTGACAACCAGGTCGGCGTCGCGAAGCCAGTGCCCGGAGGCCTCGTAGCCGTGCGCCGCCACGCCCGCGCCGAAACGCTGCGCCAGCTCGACGGCCCGCTCGACGGTGCGGTTGAGGATGATGATGCGGCGAAAGCCGCGCTCCTTCAGCGCATGCACCACGGCCCGCGCAGCGCCGCCCGCACCCAACACCAGGGCACTCCCGCCGTCATCCCAGCCGGCCGCCCGTTCGTCCAGATTGGCGGCGAAGCCGTGCGCGTCGGTATTGCCGCCGCACAGTACGCCGTCTTCGAGCCACAGCGTGTTCACCGCGCCGATGGCCGCGGCCGCGCCGTCGCGGCGTGCGGCGGCCGCAAATGCCGCCTCCTTGTGCGGGATGGTGACATTTCCGCCGGCGAACCCATCGGCCGCGAGGGCGGCAGCGAAGGCGCCGAAATCCGCGGGAGCCACGTCGATGGCGTCGTAGCTGCCGGCAAGCCCATAGCGGGCCAGCCAGTGGCGGTGGATCAACGGGGAACGCGAATGCGCGATCGGATGACCGCAGACGAACGCCTTTCTCGCCTCAGCCATCGATCGCCCCCAGCCTACGCAGCTCCGCAAGCAGCGCCAGCAGCGGCAGGCCGACGATGGTGAAATGATCTCCGTCGACCTTTTCGAACAGCTGTATGCCCTCGCCCTCGATCTGGTAGGCGCCGACGCTTTCCAGTGCCTTAGCGCCGACGCGTGCGAGATGGCGGCCGATGAAAGCCGGTTCGAGCGTCCGCATGGTCAGATGGGCGACACCGACATGGCGCCAGAGCGTCTCCCCGTCCCGAACCAGAACGGCCGCGCTGTTGAGCTGATGCGTCTTGCCGGAGAGCGCGAGCAGATGGCGTCGGGCTGCCTCCATGTCGGCGGGCTTGTGAAAGACGCGTTCGCCGAGCGAGAGCGTCTGGTCGCAGCCGAGCACCAGCGCACCGGACTGGCGTCCGCTGACGTCGAGCGCCTTCGCCTCCGCCAGGATCAGCGCCAGGTCCTCGGGGGTGGCGCCGGTCTCGGCAAGCGTGGCCTCCACGGCCCGTTCGTCGACCGCAGCCGGCTCTGCCACGACATTCACACCGGCGGCTTCCAGCATACGCCGCCGGAACGGGCTGGCCGAAGCCAGAATGATCTGTTCCATGAGCCTTGTCTCCTGTTGGGCCGCCACGGCGCGCCAGCGCGGCGGCTAACGCGTCTTGCCGCGCAAGGCAACGATGGCCGCCGCCGTTTCCTCTATCGACCTGCGGCTCACGTCAATCGTCGGCCAGCCGTGCAGCGTGCAGAGCTTGCGGGCATAGGCCAGCTCCTCGGTAATGGACGCCCGGTCGATATAGTCCTGCGAATCATAGCCGGACGTAGCGCCGAGAACGCGGTGCTGGCGGACCTGCGATATTCTCTCGGCCGTCGCAATGAGGCCGACGACGAGGGGCCGGGCTGCCGAATACAGGCTGTCGGGCAGCGGCACATTCAGCACGATCGGGATGTTGGCGGTCTTGATGCCGCGATTGGCGAGATAGATGCTGGTCGGTGTCTTCGACGTCCGCGAGATGCCGATCAGGACGACGTCGGCCTCGTCGAGATCCTCGGTCAGCTGGCCATCATCGTGCTCCATCGTGAAGTTGAGGGCCTCGATGCGGCGGAAATATTGTGCGTCGAGCACATGCTGGGCACCGACCCGGCGGCCGGCGGGCGTGCCGAGATAGGATTGGAACACCGTCAGCACCGGCTCAAGCACCGACACATAGGGCAGGCCCATCGCCGCCGCCTTGCGGTCGATCATCTGGGCCAGGCCGGTGTCGACCACGGTGTAGAGGACGATGCCTGGCTCTTCCTCGATTTCCTCGAAGACGCGCAGCAGCTGCTTTTCCGTCCGGATCAGCGGGTAGATATGCTCTATCGCTCGCGCATTGACATATTGCGCCGATACCGCCCTTCCGGCCGCCAGCAGGGTCTCGCCCGTCGCGTCTGATATGAGGTGCAGGTGGAAGAAGCTCTGCGGTTTGTTCACAGCGGTTGCGATGGCCTGTGGGCTGGTGTGGAAAAACGCCGCGCCGGCGGCGGATCGGAGGCGGACGACTGTATCAGATGCGAGGTTGTCCACAATCGCCATCGCCGGGGCAAACGTCCCCGGCGAATTGCGAATTGCGGGGACAAGTGCATCCGGAGATGCGGTCATGCACAGATCCGATTTTGCGGTGCTGCATGGAAATCCTTGACTCGACTTGCCTTTCGGCTTTGTTCCCCACACATTTCCCTGGCCGGGGATGTTAAGGGCGTATCGACTGCCGAAACGTTTGCAGGCAGGGTACGGGGGACGGCGGGCGATTACCGCAACGCACAG
>JAEUMA010000153.1 GCA_016793565.1 Rhizobiaceae bacterium | reverse complement strand
CCCCGCCACCGCCTTCCAGCATGATGCGCTCGATGCCGATCTCGCGGTTCAGGGTTTCGAGCGCGGCCGCGAGGTCGATCTCGGTCTTGCCGGCGACGATGTAGGACACGCCGTCGGCGCGCAGGCCCGCGAGATGCCGGTCGGGCACCGCCTCGGTCAGGATCACCAGGATCGGATCCCCGCCGATGTCCTTGCGTGCCCACACCGCCTTGCCGTGCGCATCGAGGAAGATGCCCCACGCCTTGGCCTCGCGCTGCGCGAACCAGTTCTCGCGCGGCAGGACCTGATCGGTCGGCGGATACTGCGGCTCCTTGCCCTTGGCGAACTCCTGCGCGGTGACTCGCCCGCACAGCCACGAGCCGCCACCCATCTGGTCGTGCAGCTTCTCGAACAGGTTGGGCACGACGTTGGCCTTGGGCCGCCAGCGGCTTCCCCAGATGCGACCGTCGACGCTGGAGACCATGTGGCAAAGGACATAGGGCTTCATGCGCGGCAGCTTAGCCGAACGGGTCGAGATCAGCCGAGCGGAATGCGTGCCACATGCCGGTGCGTGCTCTGACCGATCAGGCTGTGCACCAGCACGACTTCGCGGACGGTCCAGCCGATCCGCTCGACGTCGCGCTTTTCGACGTGCTTGCCGTCGCGCAGCAACGCGAGGTGTGGCGTGAAGCGGCGGGCCGGCCGCGGCCTCGGGTCGAGCGCGTCGCCCAGCCGCTGATGCAACACCTGGAGGCCGATCGTGGTCCCGTCGCCAGACAGCACGAAGGCACCGTTCCGGAAGCTCAGCACGCGATCGAAGTCGACGCGGAAGGCTGGCATGGCGAGCGTCGATGCCCGCTCGGCCAGAAGCTCGATCCTTCCCGAGAGCGAGAGGTCCGCCTCTTCCTCGGCGACATGCAGCGTCACGTGGAAATTTTCCGGAGGGAGCAGCCGGCCGGTCAGGCCGTGCTCGCAACGCCAGCGCTCCGCACGTTCGGCGATCGACGCCGCGGTCTCTTCGTCGGGAAGTACGGCGAAGAACAGGCGGTCGGAGGAGCCTAGCCTGGACAGACGGAACCCGGCGTGACGCCGACGAAGGCGCTGGGCGGCGACACGGGACACAGTCTGGTTCGTCAACCCCGGCAACCCGAACTTGCCCCCGAACGCCTCGACCGTCGCCCCGAAAAGACCGCTCATTGCTTACCTCTTTATGTCTATGTTCACTATATGTTCCACATGTGGATAAAGCGCAAGGTTACGGCTGACAAACCCAGATCAATAGATAGACTCCCCTCCGTTGGGGAGCGGGATGGCGGACAAGAAGTTAACGGCCGAAGAATTTGAGAAGTGGCATCCAGTCGTCGCCATTCTTACGGCCGTTCAGAAGCACATCATCAACCGTAATGCGGCGATCAACGCTATCGGGCCATACCTACGAAGCGGCCTGATCCGAACTGGGGCACGGCGATACTCCTACCGAGGAGAGGTCCACGCGGTCACGGAGATCGCATCGAGCGATTGGGGGACGCCGGACCATATCAATCTAACCGACCTGTATGACTTCTGGCGGACCGGGACGCTGGTTGTCCGCCGGCAAGGCAGCCCCCTGACGTACTTTGATGTGCGATTTGATCCGAATGGGGTGGCCGAGATGATGGCGGCGATTGCCCCGTCCGAGCCCACGCATTGGCGTCCTCCATTAGAGACCTACGCCGGCGGCACCACCTGGGTCTCCGAGGAGTACGACGAGAAGATCAGGGGCTCTCAAAGTGTCCCTTCTCCACCAGCCGCCAAACACCCCGGTGGACGTCCTCCCTACGATTGGGATGCGATCTGGGCCGCTATTGGTATCCGTTTGATGGAGGGCTGGAAGCCGCGCCAGCAAAAGGACATCGAAGCCGAGATGAAGAAGCAGGCCGAAAACCTCGGCTTTGATCCAGTGCCCGGCCGAACCGCGACTCAAGAGCGAGCAAGCAAGCTGGCTAGCGCTTTAGGGCTCAAGGACTGAGGCCGGAAACTAGTTTCCGGCCTAGATACCGGCCACAAATAAGCGTTTCCGGCCAAGCACTTAGAGACTCCCTCAGCATCTCTGTGGTTCAAACAGAAACGGCGACCCACAAGGGCCGCCGCCGATCCGACTGCTACGCCAGCCCGACTTTCCACGGAACAGGTTGGCTGCAGAACCCCAGCGCAAGGCCGTGAAGCCGTGACCGGGAGGTGGAATATGAGGTGAGTTCTAGGGCGAGATTCGCCCGCTATCAAGCCTTGGTCGATCGCTTGGCCTTCGGCGGCTCACGCCGATGCGGGGCCAACTTCTTGACCGCCGCTTTCAGCACTTCCTTCTCCGCTCG
>JAEUMA010000131.1 GCA_016793565.1 Rhizobiaceae bacterium | reverse complement strand
ACGCTGGCTGCCGGACGGAAGACGGCTGCACCTCAACCACGGGCCGATCGATCTGATCGTCGAGGCCTTCGGCCGTCCCGCCGACCGGACCGCCGCCTTCGAGGCGGCCGTGCGGCGCTTCCGCACGATCCTGACAGAACTGGTGGCGGAACTGCCCCTGCTGCGCAGTCCGGCGGGCCCGCAGTTGCGCGCCTTGTCCGGCTCTACAGCGAGGCGCATGGAGGCGGCGGTATGGCCGCTGGCGGAAAAATTCCTTACGCCGATGGCGGCGGTGGCCGGCTCGGTGGCAGACGAGATGCTCGCCGCGATGACGGCGGCTGCCGATCTCGACCGGGCCTATGTCAACAATGGCGGCGATATCGCGCTGCATCTGGCGCCCGGCCAATCGATGACGCTGGCGATCGCCGGCACCGGCCACGGCCTTGCCGACCGCGTGACGGTGAGCGCGGAAGACGGCGTGCGCGGCATCGCCACCAGCGGCTGGCCGGGACGCAGTTTCTCGCTGGGTATCGCCGATGCCGTGACCGTGCTGGCGAGGACGGGCGCCGAAGCGGATGCCGCCGCGACTGTGATCGCCAATGCGGTGGACTTGCCGGGCCATCCGGCGGTGCAGCGAGCGCCGGCCCATTCGCTCGCGCCCGACAGCGATCTCGGCGGCCGCATGGTGACGACGGGCGTCGGGCCGCTTTTATCGGCTGAAGTGGATGCCGCGCTTGATGCTGGGCGCGCCGTGGCCGAGGATCTGCGCCGGCGGGGGATGATCGCCGCGGCGGCGCTGTTCCTGAAAGGCGAGGCGCGGACGGTGGGCGAGGTTGGCCAGTCAGCGACGCGAGACGCGAATGCGGAGGGCGGAGATGCCGCGCCCCTGCGCACCCCCCTCTGGCCTGCCGGCCATCTCCCCCGCAAGGGGAGAGATCAGCTGTCGCCAGCGCTTGCGCCCATCGCAACCGGCGAAGAAGAAAACGCGGCGGAGATGAAGGCCTATCTCCCCCCTTGCGGGGGAGATGGCCGGCAGGCCAGAGGGGGGTGCGAGGGAACGCGACCCGGGAGCATTTCGGTGAAGCGGGACACCGCCGCCGCCCAAGACAAAAACACACCGGAGGAACTGCATGCCTGAATTTCCGATCCGCAAGATCAGCGTACTGACCGAGGAGATCGTGCACGACGGCGGCCCGGCGCCGCAGACGCCGCGCCGGCGCGCGGCGGCACTGGCGGTGGTGAAAAACCCGTTCGCCGGCGGCTACGCGGCCGAACTGCAGAGCGGAATGGACGACCTCAAGCCGCTCGGCCTGCTGCTCACCGACCGGCTGATCGCGGCGCTCGGCGGCGACGTCAAGGCGATCGACGGCTACGGCAAGGGCGCTATCGTCGGCTCGGCCGGCGAGATCGAGCACGGCGCCCTTTGGCACGTGCCCGGCGGGTATGCCATGCGCGAGAGGCTCGGCGGCGCCAAGGCGATCGTGCCTTCGGCGATGAAGGTCGGCGGCTTCGGCAGCCATGTCGACATCCCGCTCGGCCACATCAACGCTGCCTATGTGCGCAGCCATTTCGACGCCATGGAGGTCGGCGTGCCCGACGGGCCGCGCCCCGACGAGATCGTGTTCGTGCTGGCAATGGCCTGCGGCCCGCGCGTGCACGACCGCATGGGCGGCCTGACGGTCGCCGACATCAAGGTCTGGGACGGTCAGCGGTGAGCGCAGACGCAGGCGTGCTGGAGGCCGACGCGCCGCAAAGCGCCTTCTACCTGCTGGACGACCAGATCGGCTTCCTGCTGCGCAAGGCGAACCAGCGGCACGTGGCGATCTTCGCCTCGCGCATCGGCGACCTGACGCCGCCGCAATTCGCCGCGCTGGCGCGCCTGCACGAGGTCGGCCCGACCTCGCAGAACCAGCTCGGCACGCTGATCGCGATGGACGCCGCCACGATCAAGGGTGTCATCGACCGCCTGGGCGCACGCGGACTGGTCGAGCAGACGCGCCACAAGGACGATCGCCGCCGGCTGGTGGTGAGTCTGACGCCCGCGGGCCGCGAGACGATCGGCAATCTTCTGCAGGTCGCCGGCGCCATCTCGGCCGAGACGCTGGCGCCTCTGAGCGAGCGCGAAGCGGCGACCCTGCTGAGGCTGCTGGCGCGGATCGCCTGACAGCGTGTGCGGTCAGCCGGAGCGCCCGAACAGCACCTCGGCCTGCTCCGGCGTATAGTAACCCATTGCGACGTCGCGTCGGACGAGGTCCGGATCACGCTCCGACGGATCGCCGTATCCTCCGCCACCCGGCGTGCCCACGCGGACCCGGTCGCCGGCCTTGAGCGGAATGTCCTGCTCCTTGGAGAGGTGCGGCGGCACGTGGGCGACACCGCTCCGGAAGACCGTGACCTCGTTGACCGCGCCGTCGGCACCGCCGAGCACGCCCTGCGGGCCGAAGCGGCCATGGTCCATTACGAAGGACGCGCGCGCTTCGCCGCGCAGCAGTTCCACCTCGTAAGCGAGGCCGAAGCCGCCGCGGTGTTTTCCCGCGCCGCCCGAGCCCTCGCGCAGGGCGTAGTGGCGGTAGAGCACCGGGTAGGCCTGCTCCATGATCTCGACCGGCGGGGATTTCGAGATGCCGATGGTGGAGCAGCCGTTGGTAAGGCCGTCGCCGGATGCGCCGCCGCCATAGCCGCCGCCGGAAATCTGGTACATGACGAAGTCGCGTCCGCGCGCCGGGTCATGACCGCCCAGCGCGAAATTACCGCTGGAGCCGGCCGGCGCGGCGGTGACGTTCTCGGGCAGCGCCTGCACCATCGCCGCGAACACGGCCTCGGCGATGCGCTGCGAGACTTCCGCCGCGCAGCCCGACACCGGGCGCGGATAGCGCGCGTCGAGGAAGGTGCCCTCCGGCCGCTTCACCACCAGCGGCTCGAAGGCGCCGGCGCTGATCGGCACGTCCGGGAAGATATGGCGCATGGCGAGGTAGACCGACGACAGCGTGGTGGCGAGCACGCTGTTCATCGGGCCGATGCAGGGCGGACTGGACTGCGAAAAATCGAAGGTCAGCGTGTCGCCCGCCTTCTCCACCGTCAGCGCGATGGTGAGGGGCTGGTCGACCACGCCGTCGGAATCGACATAGGCCCTGGCGCTGTAGGTGCCGTCCGGCACCAGCGCGATGTTCGCCCGCATCTGCTCGGCGGCGCGACGGCGAAGCTCGGCGATCGCGGCGACCACCGTATCGTCGCCGTAGCGGTCAAGGATGGCGAACAGCCGCTCCTGGCCGACATAGAGCGCCGCAGCCTGCGCGCGGATGTCGCCGATGCGCTGGTCGGCGATGCGGATGTTGGAGCGGATGATGGCGTAGATTTCGGGGTCGAGCTGCCGCTTCTTGAACAGCTTTACCGGCGGCAGGCGGAGCCCCTCCTGCTCCACCGCCGTCGCCGAGGCCGAGAAACCGCCTGGCACCGAGCCGCCAATGTCAGGCCAATGACCGGTGTTGGAGAGCCAGCAGAAGATTTTTCCGCCGCGATAGACCGGCATGGCGAAACGCACGTCCATCAGATGCGTGCCGCCGAGATAGGGATCGTTGACGATGTAGACGTCGCCTTCCTCCGGTGCGGCCACCTCGCCGCGCGCGATCATCTCGATGATCGTCTTCGTCGAATACTGCATGACGCCGACGAAGACAGGCAGGCCTTGGGAACCTTGCGCGATCAGCGATCCGTCGACGGCCGAATAGATGCCGTCGGAACGGTCGTTCGCCTCGGCGATGACCGGCGAGAAGGCGGCGCGCGAGAAGGCAAGGTCCATCTCGTCGCAAGTCTGCTGGAGTGCGGCCTGGATGACGGAGAGGGTGATGGCATCAAGGGCAGACATGTTCAGGCAATTCCTCCGATCGAGAAATTGTTGCGTGTTGCCCCCTCACCCGGCCCCACCTCGATCACGATGTTGCCGTCGGTATCGGAGCGGGCGCGGTCGCCGGGCTCGAGCACCGTGGTGGCGTCCATCTGCTCCAGGATCGCTGGTCCCTCGATGAGCGCACCGAGTGGCAGCTTCTCGCGGCGATAGATGGGCGTATCGTGCCAGACGCCCGCGAACCATACCGGACGCCTTTCATCGAGGGCGCCGGCCAGCGTCGGCGCGCGCGCAGCCGGATCGAGCAGCCGCGACAGGTCGACCGGCGGGCGCGTTCCGATGACCGACGTGTTGAGGTTGACGAGGTTGGCGCGAATCTCGGGCAGCGACACCTTGAAGCGCGCGAAATAGGCTTCCTCGAACAGGCGCTGCAGTTCCGCCCGGCTGACCTCCGGGGAAACCAGGGGTACGTTGAGGATATGCGTCTGGCCGACGAACTGCATGTCGGCCGAGTGCAGGTAGCGCACGGTCTGCGGCCGCACCGCCTCCTGCTCGATCAGCGCCAGGCCGGCGCTGCGATGCCGGTGCAGCACCTCGGCGAGGTATGCCTCGTCCACCGTCGCAAGCGGATGATTGAGCGTGTTGACGAAATCGTGCCGCAGATCGGCCACCACGCAGCCGAGCGCATTGGTGATGCCTGGCCGGGCGGGCACCAGGACACGCGGGAGCCCAAGCTCGCGGGCGAGCGACGTGGCGTGCAAAGGACCTGCCCCGCCGAAGGCGAAAAGCGAAAAATCGCGCGGGTCATGGCCGCGCGAGACCGAGACCATGCGGATGGCACCGGCCATCTTGATGTTGCCCAGCCGCAGCACCGCACCGGCGGCGGCGACGCCGTCCAGCCCGGTGCGGGCACCGATCTTTTCCGAGAATATTTTGGTCACCGCCTCGACGGTGACCGGGTTGTCGACGGCCAGCAGCTTCCTCGGCGACAGGCGGCCGAGCACAAGATTGGCGTCGGTGATCGTCGGTTCCGTGCCGCCGCGACCGTAGCAGATCGGCCCCGGCCGCGCGCCGGCGCTTTCCGGCCCGACCTGGATGAGGCCCGACGCATCGACGCGCGCGATCGAGCCGCCGCCGGCACCGACGGTGTGGACCGCCACCATCGGAACATGGATGGGCATCGCATATTCGATCTCGGTCTCGTTCGAGACGGCTGGTTCCGCGTGGCGGATCAGCGCCACGTCGGTGGACGTGCCGCCCATGTCGTAGGTGACGAGATCGGGAAAGCCGGCGCGGCGGCCGGTATAGGCGGCGGCGATGACGCCGGAAGCCGGGCCGGACATGACGGTCTTGGCGGATTCACGGGTGACGTGGCGGGCCGAGATCATGCCCCCGTTTCCGTTCATGATGAGAAAGTCGCGTGCGTAGCCCCTGCCCTGCAGCTCGGCGCGGAGCCGCTCGACATAGCGCTCCAGGATCGGCTGCACGGAGGCGTTGACCGCCGCGGTGACGCCGCGCTCGAATTCGCGCGCCTCCGACAGCAGCTGGTGCCCGGCGGTGATGTAGGCATTGGGCCACATCTCGCGCGCGATCTCAACGGCGCGCAGTTCATGCGCGGGATTGGCATAGGCGTGCAGGAAGTGGATGACCAGGGATTCGCATCCCTGATCCAGCAGCGTCCGAAGCGCGGCGCGCAGCTCGCCCTCGTCCAGCGGCGTATGCACCTCGCCGGAGGCCAGGACACGCTCGCCCACCTCCAGTCGCAGATTGCGCGGGATAACGGGCGTAAAACTGCCGGTCATGCCGTAGGCCTGCGGTCGCGTGCGGCGCCCCAATTCGATCACGTCGCGAAAGCCGCGGGTGGTGACCATTCCCGTTCTGGCCAGTCGTCGCTCCAGAACCGCATTGGTGGTCGTGGTGGTTCCGTGCACGATCAGGTCGATGTCGGCGACCGGATGGCCGGTCGCCTCCAGAGCCGCGACTACACCGAAGGCCTGGTTGTCGACCGTGGTCGGGGTCTTGGCGAGGCGAACCCCGCCGCCCTCAGACGCGTCGAGCAAGATCAGGTCGGTGAACGTGCCGCCGACATCGACGCCTGCGACGATGTCGTTCCTGACCGCCCGATCATTCTCAGCCATGAGCGAAACCCGCACGTTCGTCCCCGAAAGCCGCCCGACTTTGGAACCCTGTTCCGGCCCTCAGCCTTGACGTGATATTCATTTGTATACTAATAAATTTTCCAGGCAAGAGCCGGCCTTTGCACGGCATTGCGGTGCGGCTGCAAAAAGTCTACAGGGCGGCGTCGCCGGCCGGAAAGGCCGTATCAGGAAGGGTTCGCCGATGAACGCCGTAGCGCCATCCGTCGCGGAAGAAACGTGCCAGACCGAGTTCCCGATACCGGCCGGCGTGCACGCCGAGAAGGTCGTCTCGGTGAAGCATTACACCGACCGGCTGTTTGCCTTCCGCATCACGCGGCCGCAGTCGCTGCGCTTCCGCTCAGGCGAATTCGTGATGATCGGCCTGCCCAATGCGGCGAAACCCGTCTTCCGCGCCTATTCGGTGGCTAGCCCCGCCTGGGACGACGAGCTGGAGTTCTTCTCCATCAAGGTGCCGGACGGCCCGCTGACTTCGTATCTGCAGAAGATCAAGCCTGGCGACACCGTGCTGATGCGCCCGAAGCCGACCGGAACGCTGGTGACGGATGCGCTCACCCCCGGCAAGCGGCTGTTCATGATCTCGACCGGCACCGGCATCGCGCCCTTCGCCAGCCTGACGCGCGACCCCGAAACCTACGAGAAATTCGACCAGCTCGTTCTCACCCACACGTGCCGCGACCGCGCCGAACTGGTCTACGGTCAGGAACTGGTGGCGAACGCGATTGAGGACCCGCTGATCGGCGAGTTCGCCGCCGGCCGGCTTTCGCTCTACTCGACCACGACGCGCGAGCCCAGCGAGCATATGGGCCGCATAACGACGCTGATCGAGAACGGAAAGTTCTACGAGGACCTGGGCATCGCGCCGCTCGATCCGGCCACGGACCGCATCATGATCTGCGGCTCGATGGCGATGCTCAAGGATGTCAAGGAACTCGCCGAGAGCCTCGGCTTCGAGGAGGGCTCGCTCAGCAGCCCGGCGACATTCGTCGTGGAACGCGCCTTCGTGGGGTGAGCGGAGGCTAGTTCTCCGCTTCCATCTCGCGCATCACTGACCGGGCTGCTTCATCGAGGATGCGCAGAGGGACGCGATGCGGTCGGCTATGAGATCGTCATCGCTATTTCCAGCCAGCAGAGCGTCGATCTCTTCGGTTGTCTCGACGATGTCGCGCAACCGCAAATAGGTCCGCCGATCGTGCATCGATCAGAAGACTTCGAGGACGTCTTTGCGAATCGGAGATGGCCGCAGGGCAGATGCGCGTTATCGGTTCAGGCATGCGCAGGCAAACTTGCCGCACCCCGGCGCCGGGCGCTACAAGGTAGGAAACTCGGCCCAGCAGAACGGCCGGGCGTTACCAGGGAGTCGACGATGGCCGGACTGCAAAGCACCGCGATGGAGACCGCAGGCCGCGCCGCGAAGGTCACCGCGCTGCCGTCGCGCGAGCCAGCCAACGTCCAAGCCAGCCACGGCATCGCCCGCAACCCAGGCATGAAGCTCGACCTCGGCTTTCTGGAATCGATGCGCTCGGTCAACCGCAGCGCGCTGGAGCGGCGCGCCGGCACGCTAACCAAGCGGCGCTCGATCAAAGGCGACAACCAGGCCGCCTGGCTGCTCAAGGCGGTGGCCTGCATGGACCTCACGACGCTGAACAGCAACGACACCGACGAGCGGGTGCGCCGGCTGTGCGCCAAGGCGATCAATCCATTCCGCGCCGACCTGGTCGCGGCGCTGGGTATCGGCGGCGAGAAGATCCGGCCCGCGGCAGTCTGCGTCTATCACCCGTTCGTGGCGACGGCGGTCGCGGCGCTGAAGGGCACCGGCATCCACGTCGCCGCGGTTTCGACAGCCTTTCCGCACGGCCTCACCCCGCTTGCCACGCGGCTGGCCGAGATCAAGGCGTCGGTGGCGGACGGCGCCGACGAGATCGACGTCGTCATTCCGCGCGGGCTGGTTTATGGCGCCCGCTGGGAGGAGCTTTACGATGAGGTAGCGCAGATGCGGGCGGCCTGCGGCGAGGCTCACATCAAGGTGATCCTCGGCACCGGCGACCTGTCGACGCTGCGCAACGTCACCTTCGCTTCGATGGTGGCGATGATGGCGGGCGCCGATTTCATCAAGACGTCGACCGGCAAGGAGAGCGTCAACGCCACGCTGCCGGTGGGGCTCGCCATGTGCCGGGCGATCCGCGCCTATTTCGAGCAGAGCGGCTTTCTGATCGGCTTCAAGCCGGCCGGCGGAATCTCGACCGCCAAGACGGCGCTCGACTGGCTGGTGCTGATGAAGGAGGAACTCGGCCGGCCGTGGCTGGAGCCGGACCTGTTACGCTTCGGCGCATCCAGCCTGCTCACCGACATCGAGCGACAGTTGGAGCATCATTTGACCGGGCATTATTCGGCCGCGCACCGTCACGCGATGGCGTGAGGCGAATCTTATCTTGATGCTCCCCCTCACCCGGCCTCCGCTTCGCTCGGCCACCCTCTCCCCGCTGGGGAGAGGAGGTTCTCCAACGACACCGCCAAACGCAAACCAGGCTTGGCGACAGCCTG
>JAEUMA010000090.1 GCA_016793565.1 Rhizobiaceae bacterium | reverse complement strand
GGCCGCGTCTTCCTTTTCCTGGAGACCGACGATTTCGCCCGCGACCACCGCGCCATGCTCACGCACGACGTCGTCTTCCGTGAGGAGCGGCGTCATGAGGCCTACGGCACCGTCGCCGTCTTCGGGGACCTCTACGGCAATCTATGGGATCTGATCGAGCCGCGCGGCCGGTAGTTCGCCGCGGGCCGCCGGCCCCGTTCCCGGCCGACCGCCGGCTCTTGAGAACGCGGACGAATGCCGGTTGCATTTGCCGCAATGCCGGACTATATGCCGAGCGTTCGCGCGCCCATCGTCTAGCGGTCAGGACGGCGCCCTCTCACGGCGCAAACAGGGGTTCGATTCCCCTTGGGCGTACCAACTTTTCCAGCCATCGCCGAGGCATGATCGGCCCGCTGTCCGGTGGTTGCCGGCCATCGTCACTAAGCCTTCACATTCGGTCATATTTGCCGTATGGCGATGCCCGTTCGAGGATCTGCCTTCTGCGGATCCGCCGCCAGCCGCAGTCCGAAGGCCGCTTCATGTCCGTACCCCCGTTTGACTGGCAGTCGCCCGCCGCGCCGGCAGAAATCGCCGAAATGGCAACGGCCGAGCAGAAGCGCGCAGGCCGTGTCACCAACATGAAAGGCGTTCTGCTGCATTCGGCGCCGGCGTTCCGGCTGTTCTCTGCCGTGCTCCCGCTGAAGGAAAGCCTGCGTTCAAAACTCGGCGCGCGCGCGGTCGACGTTTACTCGCTCGCCATATCCGAGGATTCGCACTGCCTGCTGTGCTCGCTCTATTTCCGGCGCGCGCTCAAGGCGCACGGCGTCGATCCCGACGCCTACGTCCCTACCGCCGATGAGGCGGCACTGATCGAGGTCGCCCACCGCATCGCCGCCGAGCCGGCGACCCACCGTGCTCCTCCACCGAAGGCGCTCAAGGCGCTGGAGGTCAAATACGGCGCCGATACCGTCGTCGCCATCGTCGCTTACGGTTCCGCCATGCTGGCGACCAATCGCCTGAACACCACGCTCGGCATCCCCGTCGACGACGATCTGCTGCCGTCCGAAGAAGCCAGCGCGGCCTAAACCTTTCAACCTTCCGGCAGGTCGAACCTGCCCGGCATCGCCAGACCCGGCCGGTGGAATCGGAAGGCGGAAATGTCGGCTGGCGTCGAGCCGTCGACGAGCAGTTCCGAAAGCGTGCGGCCGATCACCGAGGCGAATTTGAACGCATGCGTCGCGCCGACAGCGCAGACGCAGTTCGGGTGTCCAGGGATGCGGTCGAGCACGAAGTCCGCGTCGGGCGTGTGGGTGAGAAGGCACGTCTTGGTGTAAAGCACGGGACCGGCGGCCCGTGGAATGTGGTCTTCCAGGAAGCGCAGCACGGCGCTCTCGTTGCCGGCGTCCGGCTCGAAGCTGCGCTGGTCCGGATCGGTCGGGCGAAAGCGGTCCTTGGCGATCTTGACGCCGGCCGCGCCGTAGACCGGAAAACCGTAATAATTGTCGTGGATCATCCAGATCCATACCGGGAACCGCTCCGGAGCGAATTCCGCCAAATGCGGGCTGTCGACATAGGTGACCTGTTCCTGCGTCACCAGCAGCGGGATCTCGACGCCGAAATGGGCGAGCAGCCGGTTCGTCCATGGTCCGCCCGCGACGACCAGTTTCTCGGCGCCGACCGTCCGGCCGCCGGCTTCGATTTCGTAGCCGCCATTGACCTGCCGGATGCGCGTCACCGGCATGTTGTCGACCAGTGTGGCGCCGTTCTGCCGCGCCAGGCGGCGATGCACGTCGTTGGCGCGCATCGCGCCGACCAAGCCGCCGTCGGGCTGGTAGACGGCATGGACGGAATCATCGAAGCGGAACTGGGGAAAGCGCCGGCGGATCGCCAGCGCGTCAAGGATCTCGAACGGCACCCCGCAGGCCGCCATGCTGTCGTTGTAGGCGGCCTCGTCGAGCGACGTGGCCTGCGGCCAGAAGTTTAGTTCGCCGGTCTTGACCACCACCTGCTCGCCGGATTCCGCCTCCACCTCGGCCCAGGCTCGGTAGGCCTGCTGCGCGAAACGCACATAGGGAACCGTATGGTAGGTCAGGCGGATGATGCGCGAATGATCCTGCGATTCGCCGCGGACATGGCCAAGCTCGAATTGCTCGATGCCGAGCACGTCCGCGCCGGCGCGCCGCGACAGCCAGTAGCAGGCGGCACTGCCAAGGCCGCCAAGGCCCAGAACCACGTAGGCGTAGCTGTCTTTCATGGCCGTTCCTCGCCTGGGCTCGATCCACAAAGTGGGCCGCACAAATTCCAAATATCACAACAACGATCCGCTATGCGATACAATTTGCCTTTCTTTCTGACGCGGTGAGGATAAAGTCCCCGCGGAATAGGCGCGTTCGTCCGTCCGTCTCACGGGCGGCGCAGCGGTCGCGGCACAGCCTTGCGCTGCGCGATGCTGTCGGCGATAGCGCGCCGCAGGGTCAAGGAGCGTTTCGGCCATGAGCCAGAAGCCCACACGGTACCGTCTCGGCGTCGACATCGGCGGCACCTTCACCGACGTCCTTCTGATGGAGGAGGACAGCGGCAGGCTGGTGGCGCTCAAGGTTCCGTCCAACCGCCAGAACCCGGAAGACGCCATCATAGCCGGACTGGACCAGCTCGACTCGCGCCACGGCATCGCAGCCTCGGAGATCGCTTATTTCTCGCACGGCACCACGCTCGGCGTGAACACCCTGCTCGAGCGCGACGGCGCCGAGGTCGGGCTTCTGACCACCGCCGGCTTCCGCGACATTCTTGAATTGCGGCGGCTGCGGTTGCCGCGCGCCAACGACCTGTTCCAGCCGCGGCCGCGTGCGCTCGCGCCACGCCGGCGCGTGGCGGAGGTCGATGAGCGCATGGCCCAGGACGGCGAGGTCATCGTGCCGATCCGCCGCGACGACGTGCTCGCCGCCGCCAGGCAAGTGATCGGGCGCGGGGCGTCCAACATCGCGATCTGCTTCCTGCATTCCTATCGCTTTCCCGAACACGAGATGCAGGCGAAGGCCTGGATCCTCGAAGAATTCCCTGGCCTCTACGTGATCGCCTCGTCCGAGCTTTGGCCGCAGCAGCGCGAATACGAACGCTGCCTGGTGAGCGTCATCAACGGCTATATCGGCGCGCGCATGCGCACCTATTTCGACACGCTGCAGACCAAGACGAAGGATGCCGGCCTCGCCTGCCGCATCTTCTCGACAAAATCGAACGGCGGCGTGATGGGCCTGCAGGCCGCCGGCGAGCGGCCGGTCGAAACGCTGTTGTCCGGCCCGGCCTCGGGCGTCATCGGCGCCGCCTTCATCGGCCGGATGATCGGCGACGAGAAGCTGATCACGCTCGACATGGGCGGCACCAGCGTCGACATCGCCGTCGTCAACGGCGAGATACCCTATTCGACGGAGAACACCGTCGGCGACTTTCCGGTGTTGCTGCCGGCGGTCGACGTCTCGGCGATCGGCGCCGGCGGCGGTTCCGTTGCCTGGCTGGACGCGGAAGGCGTGCTCAAGGTCGGTCCGCGCAGCGCCGGCGCCCGGCCCGGCCCGGCCTGCTACGGTCGTGGTGGAACGGAACCGACCGTGACGGACGCCTATGCGGTGCTCGGCATCATGGCTCCTAGCGGCCTGCTGGGCGGCGAGATGAAGCTCGACATCGACAAGGCGCGCACCGCGCTCGCCACCGTTGGCGACAGGCTGGGCAAGACGCCGGAGGAGACGGCAGACGCCATCCTGCAGGTCGCGACCGCCAACATCTACGCCGAACTGGTGCCGCAGCTCGCCCGCCGCGGTGTCGACGCCAACGAATTCTC
>JAEUMA010000075.1 GCA_016793565.1 Rhizobiaceae bacterium | reverse complement strand
GCCGAATTCGCCTCGCCCACGGCCTATATGTATTCCACCTACGAGGTGCCGTTTGCCGGAAAGCTCGCCGACGAGGCTAAGGTCTCCGACCGGAAGAAGGTCGTCATCCTCGGCGGCGGGCCCAACCGCATCGGCCAGGGCATCGAGTTCGACTATTGCTGCTGCCATGCCGCCTTCGCGCTGGCCGAGGCCGGCTACGAATCGATCATGGTCAACTGCAACCCGGAAACCGTGTCGACCGACTACGACACGTCCGACCGGCTCTATTTCGAGCCGCTGACGGCCGAGGACGTGCTGGAAATCCTGCGCGCCGAGCAGGCCGCCGGCACGCTGCACGGCGTCATCGTGCAGTTCGGCGGCCAGACGCCGCTGAAACTCGCCGACGCGCTGGAAAAGGCCGGCATCCCCATCCTCGGCACCTCGCCGGACGCCATCGACCTCGCCGAGGACCGCGACCGCTTCCAGAAGCTGTTGCAGAAGCTCGGCCTCGCCCAGCCCAAGAACGGCATCGCCTGGTCGGTCGAGCAGGCGCGCGTGGTGGCCGGCGAGCTCGGCTTCCCGCTGGTGGTGCGCCCCTCCTACGTGCTCGGCGGCCGCGCCATGCAGATCATCCACGACGAGGGCATGCTGCAATCCTACCTGCTCGACACCGTGCCCGGCCTGGTGCCGGAGGACATCAAGCAGAAATACCCCAACGACAAGACCGGCCAGATCAACACGCTGCTGGGCAAGAACCCGCTGCTGTTCGACACCTACCTCACCGACGCCATCGAGGTGGACGTCGACGCGCTTTGCGACGGCCGTGACGTCTATGTCTCCGGCATCATGGAGCATATCGAGGAGGCCGGCATCCATTCGGGCGACTCGGCCTGCTCGCTGCCGGTGCATTCGCTGAGCCCCGCCATGGTGGACGAACTGGAACGCCAGACGGCGGCGCTTGCGCGTGCGCTGAAAGTCGGCGGGCTGATGAACGTGCAGTACGCCATCAAGGACGGCACCATTTTTGTCCTTGAGGTCAACCCGCGCGCCAGCCGCACGGTGCCCTTCGTGGCCAAGACCGTGGGCAAGCCGATCGCCAAGGTCGCCGCCCGCATCATGGCCGGCGAGGCGCTCGACGCCGCCTTCGGCCATTACGGCGCAAAACCCGATCCGCGCGCGCTCGGCCACATCGCCGTCAAGGAAGCCGTGTTCCCCTTCGCCCGCTTCCCCGGCGTCGACACGCTGCTCGGGCCCGAGATGAAGTCCACCGGCGAGGTGATGGGGCTCGACCGCGATTTCGCGCTGGCCTTCGCCAAAAGCCAGCTCGGCGCCGGCGTCGATCTTCCCCGCGCCGGCACCCTGTTTGTCTCCGTGCGCGACGAGGACAAGGTCAAGGTGCTGCCCTCGGTCAAGCGGCTGGCCGGCCTGGGCTTCCGCGTGCTGGCGACCAGCGGGACGGCGCGCTTCCTGCGCGAAAACGGCGTCGAGGCCGAGAAGATCAACAAAGTGCTGGAAGGCCGCCCGCACATCGAGGACGCCATCCGCAACCGCCAGGTGCAGATCGTCTTCAACACCACCGACGGCCAGAAGGCGGTCTCCGATTCCAAGTCTCTGCGCCGCGCCACGCTGATGCAGAAGGTGCCCTACTACACCACCATGGCCGGCGCCGCCGCCGTCGCCGAAGCCATCGCCGCCCTCAAGGCCGGCTCGCTCGAAGTCCGCCCGCTGCAGAGCTATTTTTCGTAAGCGCCCACGCGGAAGCTGCTGATCTCCCCCCTTGCGGGGAGATGGCCGGCAGGCCAGAGGGGGGTGCGA
>JAEUMA010000032.1 GCA_016793565.1 Rhizobiaceae bacterium | reverse complement strand
TAGACAAGCGATGAAGGCAGGGCTCACCACATCGGTCGTGCTGCACGCCGCCGTGCTGGGCTTCGGCCTGGTCACGCTGTCGGCGCCGCCGGCCTTCGAGGTGATGGATGTCGAGGCGCTGCCAGTCGACATCATCCCGGTCGAGTCGATCACGCAAATCCAGCGCGGCGACAAGACCTCCACCATCAACGAAAAGCCAGCACCCTTGCCCACGCAGCGGCCGGAAGTGGTGGCCGATGCGCAGGAGGTCGGCGAGAATATCGTCGACACGCCCGCGCCGCCGACGCCGGAGGTGAAGCCGAAGACAGTGGAGGCCGCATCCGCCCCACCGCCGGAGCCAAAGCCGACGCCCAAGCCGGCCGAAGAGGTGAAACCGGAGCCTGCGAAGCAGCCGGAACCGAAGCCGGAGGTGGTACCCGCCACCGAGGTCAAGCCGGAGCCGACCCCGAAGCAGGAAGTGAAGCCGGAACCGGCGCCGGAAACGGCGGTGTCCGATATGGCGGAGGCCGAAGCGGTCAAGCTGCCGGAACAGGCGCCGTCGCCGCAGTCGCGCCCGCAGCCGCCGCAGGCCGAGACCGCCAAGGCCCCGGACCGCAAGGACGCCGATACGCCGGCCAAGAAGGAAGCGTCCCGGCCGAAGTCCGAGGAGAAGGAATTCAACGCCGACGAGGTAGCGGCACTGCTCAACAAGGAGAAGCCGTCGGGCGGGGGCGCCAAGCGTTCCACCGAGCAGGCTTCGCTGGGCGGCGATAAATCCACCGGCGGCAGCAAGCTGACGCAGAGCGAGATGGATGCCCTGCGCGGTCAGGTGCAGCGCTGCTGGAACATCCCCGCCGGCGCCGCCGACGCGCAGAATCTGAAGGTCTCGATCAAATTCAGGCTGGACCGTTCCGGCGAACTGGAGGGCGCGGCCGAGATCATATCAGGCGGCGGGGCGGCTGGCATCGAGCGGGCCGCGGCGGAGTCCGCGCGCCGCGCCGTCATCCAGTGCGCGCCCTATACCCTTCCCGCGGAGAAGTACGACACCTGGTCGGAAGTCGTGGTCAACTTCGACCCCAGCGACATGTTCTGACGTGCGGCCCGTTCCGCAGACGAGAGGCACTACCGAATGAAGAACCTGCTCAAGACGATACTGCTCATCGGCTCGATCGCCGCCGGCTTCGCCGCCATGGCGACACTGCCCGCGCGCGCGCTGGTCGAGATCGACGTCAACAAGGGCAATGTCGAGCCGCTTCCCATCGCCATCACCGATTTTCTGTCGGGCGACGGCATCGGCGCAGAGATCAGCAGCATAGTCGCAGCCGACCTCAAGCGCTCCGGCCTGTTCGCGCCGATCGACCGCGCCGCCTTCATCGAGAAGATCTCCAACCCCGACGTCGCGCCGCGCTTCGACGACTGGAAGGTGATCAACGCCCAGGCGCTCGTCACCGGCCGCGTCACCGAGGAGGCCGACGGCCGGCTGCGCGCCGAGTTTCGCCTATGGGATACCTTCGCCGGACAGCAGCTGGCGGGCGAGCAGTTCTTCGCCAACAAGGCCAATTCGCGCCGCGTCGCCCACATCATCGCCGACGCCATCTATGAGCGGCTGACGGGCGAGAAGGGATATTTCGACACTCGCATTGTCTTCATCGACGAGACCGGGCCGAAGAACGAGCGCAAGAAGCGCCTCGCGATCATGGATCAGGACGGCGCCGGGGTGAAGTCGCTGTCGGACGGCCGCGCCATCGTCATGACACCGCGCTTTTCGCCGACGCGCCAGGAAATCACCTACATGTCCTACGAGAGCGGGGAGCCGCAGGTCTATCTGCTGCAGATCGAGACCGGCCAGCGCGAGCTGGTCGGCAAGTTCCCGGGCATGACGTTTGCCCCGCGCTTCTCCCCGGACGGCCAGAAGGTGATCATGAGCCTGCTGCGCGACGACGGCAATTCCAACATCTACGCCATGGACCTGCGCTCCCGCACGACGACGCGCCTGACCGATTCCGCGGCGATCGACACCTCGCCTTCCTATTCGCCCGACGGCAGCAAGGTAGTGTTCACATCGGACCGCGGCGGCCAGCCGCAGATTTATGTGATGGGCGCGGACGGTTCCGGCCAGACCCGCATATCGTTCGGAGGCGGCTCCTATTCCACGCCGGTATGGTCGCCGCGCGGCGACCTCATAGCCTTCACCAAGCAGACCGGCGGCGAGTTCCAGATCGGCGTGATGCGCACCGACGGCTCCGGTGAGCGCATCCTGTCGACCGGCTTCGCGCAGGAGGGTCCGACCTGGGCGCCGAACGGGCGCGTGCTGATGTTCTTCCGCGAAGACGCGGGTTCGGGCGGTCCCCGGCTCTATTCGGTCGACCTGACCGGTCGCAATCTGCAAAAGATCCCGACCGCCAACTACGCTTCCGATCCGGCCTGGTCTCCGCTGCTCGAATAGCCCTTTTCACCTGTAAAAGGCGACGAACGATCGGCGGACGCGGCGTTTTCATGACAACGCCGCGTTCCCGCCGCATTTTGGCCGGCCGAACCGGCAATCGTCGCCGAGATATCGCAGGTGCGGACGGGCGCCGGCAAACAACCGTTAACCATGTTTCTTGAACGGCGGTTAACCGCAACGTGGTTACTGGTTGCTCAACGAAATCACTCGAAGACGAAGGAGAGGCGGACTATGCGCCGTATCGCGGAAATTTCCAGAAACCCGGCCATGGTGGCGCTGTTCATGGCGCTGGCTGTCGCAGGCTGCGCCAACAAGAAGACGCCGAACAGCGCTGCCGATCTAGGCCTGGGCGCCGGGGCCGGAGCGGCCACGCCCGGATCCGCTCAGGACTTCACGGTCAATGTCGGCGACCGCATCTTCTTCGACACGGACTCTTCGGTCGTCCGCGCCGACGCCCAGCAGACGCTGGCGCGCCAGGCGCAGTGGCTCAACAAATACACGAACTACCCGATCACGGTCGAAGGCCACGCCGACGAGCGCGGCACCCGCGAGTACAATCTGGCGCTCGGCGCGCGCCGCGCCGCCGCCACCCGCGACTATCTGGTCAGCCGCGGCGTGTCGGGCAAGCGCATCCGCACCATCTCCTACGGCAAGGAACGCCCGGTCGCCGTCTGCGACGACATTTCCTGCTGGTCGCAGAACCGGCGCGCCGTCACCGTTCTGGGCGGCGGCGGAAGCTGACCTCAGGCCTAGGCCCGAAAATGACCAAGGCGGCCTTCGGGTCGCCTTTTTCATGGACGCGAGCCAACCAAAATTTGGCCGAAGTCTCGCGTCCTG
>JAEUMA010000640.1 GCA_016793565.1 Rhizobiaceae bacterium | reverse complement strand
CCGATCAGGGCAAAGACGAACGGAAAAGTCCACTCCGTGAAGCGCCGGTGCAGTTCCGCCCGAAACGCCTGCGGCTTCTCCTTGTAGATTGGATCGTTGGGGTCCGGGTCGAGGAGGAACTGCAGCGTCTGGTCCTTGGGGTGGAGCAGCACCGTCGACGCGGCTGCCGTCAGCGTGCTGAGGTCGAACGAATAGGAACTGAAGCGGATGACGGAAATGTCGCCGCCGACCGCCTTCCGGTGGACGATGCCGTCGCGCATGATCAGGACGTTGCGGCCGTTCTCTTCGCGCACCGAACCGGTCTTGGCGTAGTAGATGAGGTCGATGCCCTCTTCTCGCGAATCGGCCACGAAGATGCCGCCCAAGCGGCCGTCTGGCAGTCGCTCGGCGATCTGCAGGAACAGCCCGTCCTCGATCTTGCGGAAGGTCCCTTCCTGAATCACCAGGGACAACAGGTCTGCGCGCGCGCTGGCGACGAGTTCGCGGCTGCGCTGGCGGGCGTAGGGGTCGAGGCCGTTGTCCACCGCGAAACAGGCGATGCTCGCGGCCAGGGCGAGCAGCAGAACCGGGCGCACGACGACGCTGCGCGACGCGCCCGCCGCGCTGACCACCGCGAGCTCGGAGTCCGTATTCATCATGCTCAGTGTCTGCGCTACGGCGATGACGAGCGCGAACGGCATCACCAACGGAATCACCGAGGGGAGAATGAGCGTTGCAATCTCGAAGAAAGTGAGCGCCGACTGGCCGTTGTCGGTGACGATGTCGATGCGCGTGAGCGCCTGGGTGGTCCAGACGATCGCCAGCGTCCAGAAAAGCGCGAAGGCGAACATGTTGAACGTCCGCCTGAGGATATAGCGCTCGATGATTTTCATGGTCGGCAGGCGATATCCTAACGATCGGTCCGAACGGCGGCGCAAACTATCTCCCGCGCCCCACGAGCACAACCTTCCCGGTCCGAACCGCCCCGCCGACCCCGGGCTGTGTCATTCAACTTGTCTCGATCAAAGGCTAAGGAAGCGAGAAGAAAGGTGGTTACCGCATCGTTAGCGAAGCGCTTCCGGGATCGGCGCCGAGGTCGGTTTTCTGCGCGTTTATGCAGGCCGCGCCTTGCAATGGCCGGCAAAACCTCCAAAAGTTCCGCCGCAATCAATTGACTGGAAACGATCATGGCCGCACGTCCCACCATCAGCTTCGCCCGCATAGCCGCTCCCAAGAGGGGAGTGGGCATCGTGCTGGCCGCGGACGGCGGAGGATTGAGTGATGCCGCCAACGCGATGGATCCGGGCACGGCGCTGCCCCGCGCCTTTTCCGCGACGAGCTTCTCCGGCAAGTCCGGCAAAAGCTTGGATCTTCTGGCGCCTGCCGGGTCGCCGCTCGACAGGCTGGTGGCGGTGGGCGTCGGCCAGCCTGCCAATATCGACGAATACGGATGGTTGAAACTCGGCGGCGCCGTCGGCGCGGCGGTGCGCAGCGCGACGGAGGTCGCCGTGCTGGCGGATCTGCCGGGCTACAAGGTTTCCGGCCAGCAGGCGGCGGCGATCGCCGGCGGCATCCTTCTGCGGGCCTACGCCTTCGACAAGTACAAGACCAAGAAAGACGAGGACGACGGCAAGGGCGAAAGCAAGGCGGTCAAGATCGTCGTCCAGTGTGCAGATGCGGCGGCGGCCAAGCGTGCCTTCGCCGAACTCGAACCGGTCATCGAAGGGGTCTGCCTGGCCCGCGACCTCGTCAACGAGCCGGCCAACGTGCTCGGCCCGGTCGAGCTTGCCGAGCAGGCGCGCAAGCTTGAGGCGCTCGGCGCAACGGTCGAGATCCTGACAGAGAAGGAGATGCGCAAGCTCGGCATGGGCTCGCTGCTCGGCGTCGCCCAGGGTTCGGCCAGGCCGCCGCGCCTGGCCATCGTGCAGTGGAACGGCGGCAAGCCCAAGCAGGCGCCCGTGGCTTTCGTTGGCAAGGGCGTTGTATTCGACACAGGCGGCAATTCGATGAAGCCAGCCGCCGGCATGGAGGACATGAAGGGCGACATGGGCGGAGCGGCCGCCGTCATCGGCGTCATGCATGCGCTGGCCGGCCGCAAAGCCAAGGTCAATGCGGTCGGCATCATCGGATGTGTCGAGAACTCGGTCGACGGCAACGCTCAGCGGCCGGGGGACATCGTCACCTCCATGTCGGGCCAGACGATCGAGGTGCTGAACACCGATGCCGAGGGTCGCCTCGTGCTGGCGGATGCACTCTGGTACTGCAACGAGCGGTTCAAGCCGCAATTCATGGTCGACCTGGCGACGCTGACCGGCGCGATCATGGTTGCGCTCGGCCACCAGCATGCCGGTCTCTTCTCGAACAATGACGAGCTGGCGGCGCGTATGACCACGGCGGGCCAGTCTACGTTCGAACGCGTCTGGCGCATGCCGCTCGGCGCGGATTACGACAAGCTGATCGATTCCAAGAACGCCGACATGAAGAACATCGGCGGCCGTTACGGCGGCTCCATCACGGCGGCGCAGTTTCTGCAGCGCTTCGTGAAGGACACGCCCTGGGCTCATCTCGATATCGCCGGCACCGCCTCGGGCGGAGCCTCGAACGAGATCAGCCAGTCTTGGGCGACGGGCTTCGGCGTGCGCCTGCTGGACCGGCTGGTCAGGGACAGCTACGAGGGCTGAGGAAAGCGTGGCCGAGGTGCTTTTCTACCACCTGACGGAGTCCAAGCTCGACGAGCAGCTTCCGGCCCTGCTGGAGAAAAGCCTGCAGCGCGGATGGCGGATCGTCGTCCAGAGCGGCAGCGAGGAACGGCGCGACGCGCTCGACCAGCGCCTGTGGACTTACCGGGACGATTCGTTTCTGGCGCACGGCACCGACCGCGAGCCGCATGTCGCCGATCAGCCAATTCTCCTCACCACCAGCGCCGATAACGCCAACGGCGCGCAGATCCGCTTCCTGGTCGAGGGCGCCGAGCCGCCTGACCTGGCACCCTATCAGCGCGCCGTCGTCATGTTCGACGGGCACGATGCCGACCAATTGGCGGCGGCCCGCGTCCAGTGGAAAGCGTTGAAGGCGGCCGGCCACGACGTGACTTACTGGCAGCAAACCGGCGACAGGCGGTGGGAGCGGAAGGCCTGATGTCCAGGCGGTGACCCTCGTTCGGAATTGCGCATGCGCCTCGTTTTCGTCCTGATCTTCCTCGCCGGCATTGCCGCGGGCCTTGGCTATCCCTGGATAGCCAACAATTTCTCCGGCGAGGAGATCGGCCGCTTTCCGGTCTATGAACGGGGAGGGGATTTTCGGCCGGTCACAGTCGACCTCGCCGCCGCGGACGCGCCCGTGCGCGTGCTGGTCGACATGGTGTCCATCGGCCAGCCTGTGATGCAGGCGGACCGCACTGTGTTGACGCTGACCGCCACCGTCGGCGGCAAGACGGTGCTGGCGGACACGCTCTCCTTCGTTCACGCATCGGCGCGCGACGTGAATCCGCAATTGCAGGAGCGGATTTTCCGCGACAGCGCCGGGCTGATCGATCCGGTGACCCCCGGCAGCTTTTTGTTCACGCTAGGGCGCGGCGATGCCGAAGCGATCGCGATGAAATCGGTCGAGCTCGTCCTGCGCCGCGAGGCCATGGCGCTCGACCCGCGCATCCAGCCGATCGGTTTCGCGCTGATGGCGATCGGCGTCATCGGCTTCGTGTTGGCGATGCGCCGCCGGCGGGCGGCGCGCAACCAGGCTCCGCAGACGCCTCCGCCGCCGAAATGGGGGCGGGGATCCGAGTGATCCTGCGACAGGGTGCGACACCGAGGGCTTAGGGTCGGCACTCCTGCTTTGACGAAGATCAATGTCCGGGCGGCTTCGGCGCGCTCGATTGGCGGCATCCTGAAACCATGGAGGATCGCCATGCCTGCCGAGTCTTTGATTGTCGTAGGAGCCGTGTTGGGACTGTTCGCCTTCTTCGCGATCGTGCTGACGATTTCCGACATGACGTGGGACGCCAAGGTGCCGGCACGCGTCCGGCACTGAGGCATTCCTACTCCGCCAGCGCCTCTTCGTACTGGGTCGACAGCGTCAGCCAGATATCCTCCTGGCTGGCGAGATTGGCGTTCAGCTCGGCTCGCTCCTTGGCGAGCCGCGTCGCCTTGGCGGGATCGCTCTCGTAAAGCGAGGGCGCGGCCATCTCGGTTTCGATCGCGTCCACGCGCTTGCGCAGGCGTTCCATCAGGCCTTCCGTTGCCTTGATCTGCTTGGCGAGCGGCTCCAGCGCGGCCCGGCGTTGCGCTGATTCGCGGCGTTTGTCGGCCTTCGACACCTTCTCCGCCTCACGACGGTCCCGCCGGTCCGCCGCGCCTCCCGTAACCTGCTGGCGGTAGTCGGACAGGTCGCCGTCGTATGGAGAGACAGTGCCGTCCCTGACCAGCCATAGTCGGTCGACGGTGGCTTCGATCAGGTGGCGGTCGTGCGAGATCAGCAGCACGGCGCCGGGAAAATCATTCAACGCATGGATCAGCGCCTCGCGCGAATCGATGTCCAGGTGGTTGGTCGGTTCGTCGAGGATGAACAGGTTGGGCCCGTCGAAGGCCGCGAGACCCATCAGCAAGCGCGCCTTTTCACCGCCGGATAGATCCTTGGCGGGCGTCGCCATCTTCTCCGTCGACAGGCCGAACTGCGCCACCCGCGCGCGTACCTTCGCCTCCGGCGCATCGAGCATCATGCGGCGGACATGTTCGATCGCGCTTTCCTCGGGGCGCAGATCGTCGAGTTGGTGCTGGGCGAAGATCGACACCTTCAGCCCCGGCGCAACCGTCATGGTGCCGGCTTCCGGCTTCAGCCGTCCGGACAAAAGCTTGGCGAAGGTCGATTTGCCGTTGCCGTTGGCACCCAGGAGCGCGATCCGGTCGTCGGCGTCGATGCGCAGCGATAGACGTTTCAAAATCGGATGGCCGGGCTCGTAGCCGACGCTGACGCCCTGCATGGCGACGATCGGGGATGCGACCGTCTTGACCGGTTCGGGAAAGGCGAACGGCGTCACGGTATCGTCGACGACCGCCGCGATCGGCTTCATCTTTTCCAGCGCTTTCAGGCGCGACTGGGCCTGGCGCGCTTTCGAAGCCTTGGCACGAAAGCGCTCGACAAATGCCTCCATGTGTTTGCGCTTGGCGGATTCCTTGGCGCGCTCCTTTTCCTGCAGCACCATCTGTTCGCCGCGCTGGCGCTCGAACTGATCGTAGCCGCCGCGCCAGAAGGTCAGCTTCTTCTGGTCCAGGTGGACGATCGACTGGACCGCGCGGTTGAGAAGGTCGCGGTCGTGCGAGATCAGCAGCACCGTGTGCGGATATTTGGCAACGTAGTTTTCCAGCCAGAGCGTGCCCTCGAGGTCAAGATAGTTGGTGGGCTCGTCCAGGAGCAGAAGATCCGGCTCGGAAAACAGCACGGCTGCCAGCGCCACGCGCATGCGCCATCCGCCAGAGAACGACGAGGCGGGGCGCTTCTGCGCCTCGGCGTCGAAGCCGAGGCCCGCGAGGATGGTTGCTGCGCGCGCTTCCGCAGAATGCGCGCCGATGTCCGCCAGCCGGGCGTGGATTTCGGCGATCCTGTGCGGGTCTTTCGCGGTTCTTTCTTCCTCCAAAAGGCTCATTCGTTCGCGGTCGGCCTTCAGGACGATCTCGATCAACGATTCTTCCGTGCCCGGCGCCTCCTGCGCGACCTGGCCGATGCGCGTGTTCTTGGGCATTCCGATCGAACCGGTTTCGGCCGAGAGATCGCCTGTGATGGCGCGGAACAGCGTCGTCTTGCCGGTGCCGTTGCGACCGACCAGGCCGGCCTTGGTGCCGGTGGGCAGCGTCAGCGACGCATGGTCCAGCAGTAGCCGGCCGGCAATGCGCAGGGAAAGGTCGTTGATCGTCAGCATGGCGGGCTTTTGCACCGCACCGTCAGTGCGCGCAAGCCCCACAAGCCGAAGCGGCGGCCTGCCGAATGCAGGCCGCCGCTATCGGTCGCGCTAGCTCATGAGGTGGCTAGCGGAGTGCAATCATCTGGCAGAGCTCGAAAAGCGAACGGTCATAGCCGGAAGGGTTGTTCAGGATGTCGGCGCAGCGCCGCTTGAAGCGCGCCAGTTCCTTGTTCGACATGCCGCTCACGCCGACATTGCGAACGGGACGGTTCGGGTTGCCGGGGTTGGGCACGATGGTCCCGCCACCTACGGTCGAACCGCCGCCTGACCCGCCGCTGCTGCCGCTCGAGCTTCCGCCGCTTCCGCCGCCGGCAGAGCCGCCGCCCGAGGAACCACCACCGGTTCCGCCGCCCGAGGAGCCACCACCGGTTCCGCTACCACCTGACGAGCCTCCGCTCGATCCACCGGAGGATCCGCCGCCAGTGCCACCGCCGGACGAACCGCCAGTGCCGCCGCCGGACGAACCGCCGCCGTCATCGTCACTCCCGCCGATGCTCAACCCGAGGCCGGCCGAGATGCCGCTGCCGACGCTTACGCCCGCGCCCGCATTGACGCCGCTTGAGCCGCCGATGCCAAGGCCGAGGCCAGCGTTGATGCCGCCATTGTCCTCGCCGCGAACCGATGCTCCAACACCGGCGCTAATGCCGGAGTTGCCGCCGACCGAGGCGCCGGCACCGGCTTTCACGCCGGAGCTGCCGCCGACGGACGTACCCAACCCGGCTTTCACGCCGTTCGAGCCGCCCAGAGAAAGACCGGCGCCCGCCTTGACGCCCGAGCTGCCTCCCACGGAGGCGCCAAGACCTGCATTGACGCCACCGGACTGGGACGGGGCAGGGCTGCTTGTGCTACCGCCGCCGGACGACGTTCCGCCCGAGCCGCCTATCGAGACGCCCGCGCCGACGCCCACGCCCTGGCTGCCGCCCAGCGAAACCCCGGCGCCCACGCCGAGGCCGCGATCGCCGCCCACCGAGACGCCGAGCCCCAAGCCTTTGCCACCGTTGCCACCGCCGCCACCGAGGTCGATGGCTGCCACGGGCAAGCTTAGAGCCAGTACAATGGTTCCACTCGCTAGAGACTTCGCGAGCGATGAAATGATCTTCGTCATAACTCTCTCTCCTAGTCCTGTTGCCGTTCGGTTTCGTGTCATCTCTTATGGATGACCTGGCAGCAACGGGAGGTAGAGAGCTTGGGTTTCCTGCGACGTGCGGCTGCGGTTATCGTCAGTCTAACCGTTCATCGGAAACTTTATTCAAAGTCGGTCGGCATTCGATCTATCAAATGGCGTGTCAGTGGAGCGTTCAGGCAAATTCGCGGCCGGATTCCGTGCGGTGGAAATAGACCAGGTCGAGCACAACCGAGGGCCTGCCAAGGACCGTCAGGATGGTGTGTATCTGGCCGCGGTGGTGCGTCTAGTGATTGAACATGTGGTCGAGAGCTGGTGCCAGCCGCTGCGAGACGGTGCGCAGGTCCGTAACGGTCGTATAGGTCACGCGACCCTGCAACTGCTCCTCGCTGAGGCCGTCGATCCAGGAGGCGATCCTGGCGTCCTCGGCCTCGCGCGCTGCGCGAAGAGATGTGAGGTCGGCAAACAGGATCGTGTCGAGGCTGGAAGGCGCCGTGCCCGTCCCGGTGAAGCGCTTCATCCATATTCGGTCTGCCACGAGCAGGTGGTTCAGCGTGCCCCTGGCGGAGCCGAAGAAGGCGCCGACGTCGCGGCCGAACTCCAGCTCCGGAAGGGTTGCGACTGCATCGTAGATCTGCCCGTTGGCCCAGGCATTGTAGGCTGCGAACATTCGGAAATGCTGATGCATGGTCTTTCCCAGGAATGCGTGCGGCGGTAAGTCCATGCGGTATAGTTTTAGAAGGTAAGACTGCCAATGCCGATCATCCTTTATGAACTCGTGGGCGCCGATGCCGGCCGCCCGTTCAGCCCGCATTGCTGGAAGGCTGTCATGGCGCTGGCGCATAAAGGGCTTGATTTCCAGCGCGTGCCAACGCCGTTCACCGCAGTGCCCGCGGTCGAGGGCGGCGCCTCGAAGACGGTTCCCGTCATCCGCGACGGCGATACGGTCGTCTCCGACTCATTCGAAATCGCCCGCTACCTGGAAGAAGCCTATCCGGACCGTCCGAGCCTTTTCGGCGGGGCGGGCGGCCTGGCTACGGCCCGGTTCGTGGAGCGCTGGTCGCAGATGTCGGTGCATCCCTATCTGGGCGCGGCTGCGCTGACCGACATCCATTCGGTGCTCGCGCCCGAGGACCAGGCCTATTTCCGAGCTAGCAGGGAGGCGCGCTTCGGCAAGCCGCTGGAAGCGGTGGCGGCCGGCCGAGACGCCGGGCTGGCGATGTTCCGGGCGACATTGGAGCCGCTGCGCAGCATGTTGTCCTACCAGCAGTTCATCGGCGGCGATGGACCGCTGTTTGCGGACTACATTGTCTTCGGGGCGTTGCAATGGGTGCGTATCACTTCACCCTACCGGATGCTGGATGCCGAAGATCCGATTTCGGCCTGGTTCGATCGATGCCTCGATCTGCATGGCGGCCTCGGCCGCGGCGTGGACGCGGCGGCGTAGCGGGCTTGGCAAAGCGCCCGGACGGCCTGTATAGAGCCGCCCACCACGCTGAAACAAAGGAAATTCCATGGCAATCGAACGCACCTTCTCGATGATCAAGCCGGATGCGACCCGGCGCAACCTCACCGGCGCGATCACCAGGATGCTGGAGGAGGCAGGCCTGCGCGTGGTGGCTTCGCGCCGGGTGTGGATGAGCCGTCGCGAGGCCGAGGGCTTCTACGCCGTCCATCGCGAGCGCCCGTTCTTCGGCGAATTGTGCGAGTTCATGTCGTCGGGGCCGACGATCGTCCAGGTTCTGGAAGGCGAAAACGCCATCGCCAAGAATCGCGAAGTGATGGGCGCCACCAACCCGGCCAATGCCGCCGAGGGCACCATCCGCAAGGTGCACGCGCTGTCGATCGGCGAAAACTCCGTGCACGGCTCCGACGCTCCTGAGACCGCCGCCCAGGAAATCCGCTACTGGTTCTCCGACACCGAGATCGTCGGCTGATCTAAGACGGCGCGCCTTCTAGGCCGCCCGTGTGAGGCGCATCAATTCCGCTCCGGCCTGGTCCCTCAGGACCAGGCCTCCCGCATCGACCTCGAAGGCCTTTGCCTTGGCGAGATCCTGCAGGAAGCGGTTCTCCTGCTCCATCACGGGCTCGGGGCAAGCCATACGCGTCGCCATCGCCTGACTGATCGCGATCGTGTGGCCATCGATCACGACGCTCGCGGCGTAGCGATTGCATCCGGCCTTGCCGGCGATGCGGCCGTCGGCGTCGAAGGCCAGCGTTACCGTAGTGCCCTTCAGTGGGGGAGCGCCGGCAAGGCTCTCCAGAAGCCAGTCGCCGAGCACATCGGCCGGCACTGCGCTCGTTCCGGCAACTCTCTGCACCATCAGCGACTGCGGCCCGGCCGTCAGCGGCGCCACCGCGTGGAGCTGGGGATTGATGAACCAGAGCCGGTCGTCGACCGTGATGCGCGCCTGCAGTGCGTAGCTGGCGCTCGGTCGGATGGTCCGCGTATCGAAGCGAATCTTGAACGGGATCGGCGACTGCACCACCGGTGCGACGGTCGTTTCGCCGACGACGGTCGCCGCGACGTCCGCGCGAGAGACGTCAGCCAGTTGCACGGTCAGTTTGGCCTTGGGCGGAAGAAGCAGTCTTTCGCGATAGAAGACCTGGCCGAACAGGTTGCGTTCCTCGGCCATCAGATTGACCGGCACGGCGATTAGCCCCAGCAGCAGCGGCGTGAGGCCGAACAGCATCAGTTCCAACAGCTTGCCGACCATGACCACCTCCGCACCCGGCCGCATCTCCAGCACGCGATTGCGGTCCTTCGATGGCGGTCAGCGCCTCCAGCGCTCGGCGGCAGCGTCGTCGCTGTCCTTGGCCGAGACCCAGTCGCCGACCCTGCCGTCCACGCGGTGTTCCTTCTTCCAGAAGGGCGCGCGCGACTTCAGGTAGTCCATCAGGAAATTCGCGGCGTCGAACGCGGCCTGCCGGTGGGCTGAGGCCGTCACCACCAGCACGATGTTCTCGCCGGGGCGGATCATGCCGAACCGGTGGATGGCGCTGGCAGCCGAAAGCGGCCAGCGTCTGGCCGCTTCCTCGGCGATCGCGGTGATTTCGCGTTCGGCCATGCCGGCGTAATGTTCCAGCTCCAGGGCGGCAAGCGTGCCGGCTTCGTCGCGACACAGGCCGGAAAAGGTCACGACAGCGCCGATGTCGGTCCGGCCGCGCGACAGGTCGGCGATTTCTGCGGCGACGTCGAAATCCTCGCTCTGAACCCGCACGGCGATCGTCGCCGGCACGGCCTCAGCCTCCGGTCATCGGCGGGAACAGCGCGATCTCGCGCCCGGTGCCGATTCGCTGGTCATGGTCCACGTGCTCGTGATCGATGGCGACGCGAATATGCTCGGGATACTGCAGCGCCTGGGCATAGCCATCGCCGCGCGCCCTGAGAAATCCCAGCAGTTCGCGCACGGTGGTCACCTCCGCCGGAAGATCGACCTCCTCGTCGGAATGGCCGATCCGTTCACGAACCCAGGCGAAGTAGACGAGTTTCATGGCCACTCACTCGTCCATGATGTGCTTGGCGCCAGCGCGAAAATAGTCGTAGCCGGTATAAAGCGTCACCAGTGCGGAGACCCACAGAAGCGCGATGCCGATCTGCGTCCAGTAGGGCACGATCTTGTCGCCGGCGGGGCCGAGCAACAGGAAGGCGATGGCCACCATCTGCATCGCGGTCTTCCACTTGGCCAGTTGGGAGACCGGCACGCTCACCTTGAGCTCGGCCAGATATTCGCGCAGGCCGGATACCAGGATCTCGCGGCACAGGATGATGATGGCGGCCCACAGCGACCAGCCGGCTATCGTCCTGTCGGTGTCGGCGGCCAGCAGCAGCAGGCAGGTCGCGACGAGGAGCTTGTCGGCGATCGGGTCGAGCATCCGGCCGATGTTCGACGTCTGCTGCCAGGCGCGGGCAAGATAGCCGTCGAAATAGTCCGTGATGCTGGCGGCAATGAAGATCAGCAGCGCCGTCCAGCGCGCGAAGTCGCTCGACTGCAGCCGCCCTTCGAGGAAAAAGCAGAGCGCCACCAGCGGCACCGCGACGATGCGGCCATAGGTGAGCATGTTGGGAAGATTGAAGGCACGTTTGGCCATGGAAGGGTCAGCCGTTGGTCGGGCGTAGTCAAATCAAAGGGTCACGGCAGGGTCAACAGTCCACACACCGGCATTTCGGCGATTCCGTGGTCTCATCCGGCTCATTTGTCGTGGAAATGATTGTAGACGAGCCGCGCCGTGGCGGCGGAGATGCCTTCCACGGCCTGGAGGTCCTCGACGGCCGCGCGGCTTACAGCCTTTGCCGTGCCAAAGTGTAGCAGCAGCGCCCGCTTCCTGTTGGGGCCGATGCCCGTGATCTCGTCGAGAGGATTTTTGACCATTTCCTTCTTGCGGCGTGCGCGGTGCGAGCCGATGGCGAAGCGGTGGGCTTCGTCGCGCAGGCGCTGAACGAAGTAGAGCACGGGGTCGCGCACCGGCAGGACGAATGAGTCCCGGCCCGCCACGAAGAAGCGCTCGCGGCCGGCGTCGCGATCGCGGCCCTTGGCGACTCCGATGGCGACGACGCGTTCGGCCACGCCGAGTTCGGCCAGCATCGCTCGCACCGCCGACATCTGGCCCTGACCACCGTCGATCAGGATCAGGTCGGGCCAGGCGGGGAACGATTCGTTTTCGATCTGGTGCCCGTTTTCCTCTGACGAATCAGATAACTGCGGGTTCTCTTTCATCAGTCGCGAAAAGCGGCGCTGCATCACTTCCTGCATCATGCCGAAGTCGTCGCCCGGTGTGATGTCGGTGGAGCGGATGTTGAACTTGCGGTACTGGTTCTTCACGAAGCCTTCCGCCCCGGCGACGATCATCGCGCCTACGGCGTTCGTGCCCATGATGTGCGAATTGTCGTAGACCTCGATGCGTCGCGGAGGCCTCGGCAGACCAAACGTTTCCGCCAGCCCGGCGAGCAGACGCGACTGGGTGGAGGTCTCGGCCAGCCGTCGGCCTAGCGCCTCGCGGGCGTTGTCCAGAGCGTGCTGCACGAGATCCTTCTTTTCGCCCCGCTGCGGTACCGACAGCGCGACCCTATGGCCGGCACGGGTCGAGAGTGCGGTCGCTAGCAGGTCCTGTTCCTCCACCGTATGCGACAGCAGGATCTGCCGGGGGCAGGGCTTGTCGTCGTAGAATTGCGCCACGAAGGACGACAGCACCTCCGCCGCTTCCAGCGCTGGATCGGCTTTCGGAAAATAGGCCCGGTTGCCCCAATTCTGGCCGGTTCGGAAGAAGAACACCTGGATGCAGGCCTGTCCGCCTTCCTGATGGATGGCGAAAACGTCGGCTTCCTCGACCGAGGCCGGATTGATCCCCTGATGGCTCTGGACGTGGCTCAACGCGGCGAGGCGGTCACGCATGATGGCCGCGCGCTCGAATTCGAGGTCTTCCGACGCGTGTTGCATGGCGGCTGCCATGTCGGTCTTCACGCGCTGGCTCTTGCCGGACAGAAAGTCTTTCGCCTCGCCGACGAGTTCCGCGTAGTCCTCGGCGCCGGCCTCTCCGGTACACGGGCCGGAGCAGCGCTTGATCTGGTAGAGAAGGCACGGTCGTGTGCGCGTCTCGAAGACGGAATCGGTGCAAGTGCGCAGCAGGAACGCCTTCTGCAGGGCATTGATGGTCCGTCCCACCGCGCCAGCCGAGGCGAACGGACCAAAATAGTCGCCCGGCCGCGAGCGGGCGCCGCGATGCTTGAAGATGCCGGGCGAGGGATGGTCGCGCGTGAGCAGGATGTAGGGGAACGACTTGTCGTCCCGCATCAGCACGTTGAAGCGTGGCCGCAGCCGTTTGATGAGGTTGGCTTCCAGGAGAAGCGCTTCCACCTCCGTGCGGGTGGTGACGAACTCCATGGTCGCGGTTTCGCGCACCATGCGGCCGATCCGGTTGGTATGGAACCGGCCCTGCGCGTAGTTCGTCACGCGCTTGCGCAGGCTCCTTGCCTTGCCGACATAGAGCACATCGCCGGCGGCATTCATCATGCGGTAGACGCCGGGCGCGTTGGGCAAGCGCTTCGCGAGCGCCTGGATTACCTCGGCGCCGACGAGGTGCTCGCCGTCGCCGGCCTGCGAATCCCAGTCGATACGCGTGAACGATACTTCCGGCGCGTCAGAAAGCTCCGGCTCGGCCAGGATTTCGTCGTCGTCTTCCTCGGCCGGGCCCTGCAT
>JAEUMA010000741.1 GCA_016793565.1 Rhizobiaceae bacterium | reverse complement strand
GTGCGCATCGTGGACGAAAACGACTGCGAAGTCGGTGTCGGCGCGGTTGGCGAACTGATCGTGCGAACCGATTGCCCTTGGGCAATGAACCACGGTTACGCCGCCGATCCCGTCGCCACCGCCGCAGCCTGGCGCAACGGCTGGTTCCACACGGGCGACGGCTTCCGGCGCGACCAGGAAGGCAATTTCTACTTCGTCGATCGCCTGAAGGACGCCATCCGCAGGCGTGGCGAGAACATCTCCTCCTTCGAGGTGGAATCGGAGGTTCTCGCCCACCCGTCCGTGCGCGAGGCGGCGGCGGTGGCGATGAAGAACGAGATCGCCGAGGACGAGGTTCTCGTGGTTCTGGCGCTCAAGGAAGGCGCAGTACTCGATCCCGCTGACCTGATCGAGTTCCTGCGGCCGCGCATGGCCCATTTCATGATCCCCCGCTACGTCCGTATCGTCGACGCGCTGCCCCGCACCCCGACGGCCAAGATCGAGAAGGTCAGGCTGCGGGAAACCGGCATAACCAGTGACACCTGGGACCGCGAGGCTGCTGGCATTGTGGTCAAGCGCGAAAAGATCGGCGTCCGCAGCAACTGACACGAACGGATTTGCGATGTTTGCAGAGCTTTCAAGCCACGCGGCCGAACTGCGCCAGCGCCTGGTCGCCTTCATGGACGAGCACGTCTACCCGAACGAGAGGGCGTTGCTGACGCCCCCGCCGGAAAAGGATCGCTGGGCCCCTCGCCCACTCGCCATGGCTCTCATGGAAAAGGCCAGAGCGGCGGGGCTGTGGAACCTGTTCTACAATCACGGCCCTGAAGGCGCCGGCCTTTCCAACTTGGAATACGCGCAGCTCTGCGAAGTATTTGGGCGATCGCTCGCCGCGCCCGAGATCTTCAACTGCAACGCGCCCGATGTAGGCAACATGGAACTTCTGGCCGCCTACGGTTCGCCCGAGCAGAAGGACCGTTGGCTGAGACCGCTGCTTTCCGGCGATATTCGCTCCTGCTTTGCCATGACCGAGCCAGCGGTCGCCTCGTCTGACGCAACGAATATCGAAACGGAGATCCTGCGCGACGACGGCGACTACGTGATCAACGGCCGCAAATGGTGGGTCACGGGTGCGCCCTCGCATCGCTGCAAGGTAGCGATCGTGATGGGCAAGAGCGACAAATCGGGGCCCAAGCACAAGCAGCAGTCGATGATCCTCGTGCCGATGGATACGCCGGGCGTCACGGTGGTGCGGCCGCTTACCGTCTACGGCTTCGAGCACGCTCCGCTCGGGCACGCGGAGGTGCTGTTCGAGAACGTGCGCGTGCCTGCAACCAACATGCTGCTCGGCGAAGGCCGCGGCTTCGAGATCGCGCAGGGTCGGCTTGGGCCCGGCCGCATCCACCACTGCATGCGCTTCGTCGGCCTCGCGGAGCGGGCTTTGGAAAGCATGTGCCGGCGGGCGGAAAGCCGCTTCGCCTTCGGCTCGCGCCTGGCCGAGATGGGCGGCGTACGGCAGGTGATCGGCCAATCGCGATGCGACATCGAGCAGGCAAGGCTGGTGACGCTGAAAGCCGCCTGGATGATGGACAAGGTAGGCAACAAAGCGGCCCGAAACGACATCGCGGTAGCCAAGATCGCGGTGCCGACCCTTACGGGTGCCGTGATCGACCGGGCCATCCAGGTCCACGGCGGCGCCGGCCTGTCGCAGGATTTCTTCCTGGCGGAGGCATTTGCCGAGACGCGCTTCCTGCGCATCGGCGACGGCCCGGACGAAGTTCACCGGGAGGCACTGGCGCGGGTCGAACTCGAGCGCGGCAAGTGAGCCACGCCGCCTGCACCGATACCGAATTGGAGAGCAATGCGTGAGGGAAGAAGATTTCGTCATGCGGCCGACGCATGAGTTTCCGCACGCGCCGGACGGCTCCCCAAACTTCAACGAGAGCGTCTATTCCAACGCCTTCGACACGGACTCGCCAGTCGGAGGCTGGATGCGGCTCGGAAACCGCGTGAACGAAGGCTACGCCGAGCTCTCCGTATGCCTCTATCTGCCCGACGGGCGGATCGCCTGCCAGTTCGCACGCCCGCCCATCGCTGACAACGACCGCTTCGACGCCGGCGGCCTGTCCTACGGCGTGGTCGATCCGCTGAAGAGCGTCTCGATGACCTATTCGGGCGACCTGATCATCGTGGACGACCCGGACATGCTGCGCGACCCCGGCGCGCTGTTCCAGTTTGGTCCCCGCGTGGACGGACACGTCCACTGGGTGCACGAAGCGGAATCGCCCGTGCATGGCGGCGAGCCGGTCGATGACGGCGTGCAGACCATGTACGGCCGCGATTTCTCCTATGGGCACTTCAACCAGCATGGCCGCGCCCGCGGCGAAATCCGGTTGGGCGGCGAATCCTGGCCCATCGACGGCCGCGGCTGGCGCGATCATTCCTGGGGGCCGCGCTACTGGCAGGCGATCTATTTCTATCGCCTGTTCATCGCCAATTTCCCGAACGGCGACGGCTTTATGCTTCTCAAGATCACGGACCGCTCTGGGCGCGTCAGGCGCGAAGGCGTTCTTCTGGTCGATGGCCGCTACGAATCGGTGCTCGACCTCGACGTCTCGACCGAATGGACGGAGCAGCAGGATCCGCGCTTCGTCCGGATCGGTGTTCTGACGGCAAACCGCAAGACTCGCATCGACGCCGAGATCCTGCGGCTCGCTCCTCTGCGCAACCGGCGAAAGGCCGGCGACGAGACGCTGGTCTCACGCATCGCCGAAGGTTTTACGCGGTTCCACTGGAACGGCCAGCAGGGTCGCGGCATGACCGAATACATCGAAAGGATCGAAGGCGGGCGGCTCGCCGGCTTTCCGCTGTAGCCTGAAGACTACTGCCAGGTTCAGCGCCCCTTGGCGTCCGACAGGCGCTCAAGCCGCTCGACCGCCTTCTCGATGCGGTCGGCGATGTCGGCGGCTCCCGTCACCGTTTCCGCCGATCGCCTGCGAAGCCCGCTCAGGATGAGCTCCACGATCGCATCGGCGGTGGCGTCGGGATCGAACTCCCCCTCGCCGCGCAGATAGGCCCAGGTCCGATGCTCTATGCAGCCGTAGATCATGTCGCGCACCAGCGACAGCGATACGTCGCCGCGCAACTCGCCCGCGTCGATGCCCTCGTGCACGATGTCCAGCGTGCGCCGCGTGTAGCGGCGGTTGAGTTCGTGCACGGCCGTATGGCTGTAGTCACGGCCGGTGCGCAGGAACTGGAACATCAGGTTGCAGAGGGCCGGTTCGTCGTGAATGGTCTTGAGGTGCCGCCAGATCATGTAGCGCAGGCGGTTGCGCGTGCCGGCGATGCCGGAAAGCTGCTGGTCGTAGTCGGCCAGCATGCTCTCGTACC
>JAEUMA010000729.1 GCA_016793565.1 Rhizobiaceae bacterium | reverse complement strand
GTCCGGGCTCGCACCCATCTCTCTTCTCGCGCAGGACGGCGGAACGCTCCGCGTCGCAGCCGGCAAGCCGGCCGGCGACCTGAACCCGCAGCAATACAACGGACTGTGGTCCGTCCAGGACCTGATGTTCGAACCGCTCGTCCGCTATGCTCCCGGCGGCAAGTTCGAGCCGGCGCTCGCCACCGCCTGGCAGTTGGCCGAGAACGGCAAGTCCATCCGCTTCGATCTGCGCAAGGACGTCACCTTCCAGGACGGTACGCCGTGGGACGCCAAGTCCATGACGTGGAACCTCGATCGCTGGATCGGCAAGGAGGACTATTTCTGGCTGAACGTGGCGCGGCTGTTTGCCGGCTACGAAGTGGTCGACGACCACACGGTGGTGCTGAACTTCAAAGAGCCGGTGCTTGGCCTGCTTAACGAGCTTTCCTACGTGCGTCCGACCCGCTTCCTGAGCCCCAAGGCGGTCGACGCGGAGGGCAAGTACCAGAAGCCGATCGGTACCGGTCCGTGGATCGAGGAAAGCGCCGGCGATGACGGCAGCGTGTTCACGCGCTTCGACGGCTACTGGGGTGAGAAGCCAACCTTCGGCCGCCTCGAAGTGAAGGTGCTGCCCGACTCGCGCGGCCGCATGGCGGCGCTGCGTGCCGGCGACATCGATCTCACCGGCGGCGACTTCCTTGCTCCGATCAAGGCGACCGAAGCAGCGACCCTGAAGGACGCCGGCGTTCCGGTGGTGGTCGAGCAGGGTACGACGGCGATCGTCGCGGGGTTCAACCCGCAGCGCAACGCCGCTCTTGCCGATCGCAAGGTGCGCGAGGCCATCAATATCGGCTTCGATCGCGAGGCGATCTCCAAGGTTCTCTACAAGGGGCTTGCCCAGCCGGCAGGCAATCTGTTCCCCGACTCGATACCGCTCAGTGGCACGCGTTTCCCTGTTCCGGTGCGCGACGTCGAAAAGGCCAAGTCGCTGCTGGAAGAGGCCGGCTGGACCGGCGAGGGTATTCGCCAGAAAGATGGCAAGCCGCTGCAGATCGAACTGGTCGTCAGCGAGGAGCAGCTCGCCGGATCGCGCTCGCTAGGCGAGATCATGCAGGCGCAGCTTGGCGAAGCCGGCATCGGCATCACGATCCGCTCGGTCGACCATGCCTCGCGCCATTCGGACATTCCGGCGCGCAACTACGACATGGCGCTGTTCAGCACGTTCGGGGCCCCTTACGAGCCGTTCGGCACGATCTTTGGCTTGCTGCTCTCGACCTATGACAATGGCGTCGACGGCAAGCTGGTCGTCGATCCGGAACATCTCGATCCGCTGGTGTTGGCGGTGCAGACCGCCACGGAAGCGAACGCCCCCGCCGCCTACCAGGCCATCTATGACTGGATGCATGACGAGACGGCGTTCCTACCGCTGTTCTATAATCCGGCCATCTGGGCGCATACGGAACGGGTCAAGGGCTTCAAGGCGCCCTCGACGGAGTACGACATGCCCTACGAAGGACTGAGCCTCGAGTCTTGAGGTACCGGCTATGACAAGCCTGATTGCGATCCGCCTGCGCAACGCGGCGGTGATGCTGGTCCTGGCCACGTTGCTCTGCTTCGCGCTTGTGGTGTCGGCGCCGGGCAACGTGGCGGTCCTCGTCGCCGAACTGCGCACACCGAAGGCGACGTTCGAGCAGATCCACAAGGTCGAGGAGGAGCTAGGGCTGAACAAGCCGCTGATCGTCCGCTACGGGCTCTGGCTCAAAGGCGCGCTCGAAGGCAATCTAGGCGTCTCCTATAAGACCGGCCAGAACATCGGGGAATCGCTGGCCGGCCGGCTGCCAATCACGCTCACCCTCATTCTGGGTGGTGCCACCT
>JAEUMA010000636.1 GCA_016793565.1 Rhizobiaceae bacterium | reverse complement strand
CTGCAACCATGCCGGCGAGCGTAGCCGCGCGCGCCGCCCTTGGCGAACGAAACCGGTAGTCAGCCGCGACCGAAGGCTGTCTTGAGCAGAACGATCTGGTCGGAGACCGGGTTGGAGGAGCGGCCGGCCGCGCCACTGGATGCCTGGCGCGCGCCGTAGATCTCGTCGTCGACGCGGCGCACAACGGTCTGCAGGCTGAGAGATCGCCGCACCAGCGCCTGGAACTCCTCGGGAAGTTCCCGCCATCCCGGCACGTCTTCCTTGGCGGAGGCCGTATCCAGCCGCACCTTGCCTTTTTCGGAGGCGACCTGGTCGCGCGTCATCTCGCCCGAATTGGCGGCTCGCTGAAGCAGAAGCCACGAGGCCACCTGCATGAGGCGGGTGGTGAGTCGCATCGACTCCGCCGCATAGAGAGTCGCGGCCACGCGCGACATCTTCTTGGCTTCGACCCTGCCCTGGCCGTCGAGATATTCGGCAGCCTCCTCGACGAGGGTCATGCCCTCGTCATAGAGCGCCTTGAAGGAACTGGAGAAAGCCCTCCGTTCCGCCAGGCTCACCGTGTTGCCCGCATCCCTCGACACGTCGTTCATCCCAATCCCCGCACTCGCCGCCCGCGAATCGCTCAGCAGCATATGCCGCACCGCGCCGCGAGCCCGCACCCCTTACCGACAAGCCTGTGGAAGATGCGCCGCTAAGGGCCCGAAGGCAAGAGTATGTTTAACAAAGGGTTAACGAGCGCCGCGGACAAAAAAAGAGCCGCGAAGTCGCGGCTCTCAGGAGTTAACAGGGAGGCGTCAAACGGAGTGGCTCCAACCACTCGGTAAGAATCCAGATGACTGGATAGCCACAGTAAACGCACGTAAAGCTTAATGGCCGGTTAATATTGGCTTCGGTGTTGAAACATTGTGCCGTGCTGGCACAGTTTTTGGTCCTAGCGAGCCGCGGGCCGACCCGCGTCCGACGGGGCGGAGGCGCCAAACAAGGCCGGCAACGCGATCACGGCGAACAGCAGCGTAGCGGCGTAGAAGCCCATCGAGGCTGCCGCCACGATCGGCTCCACGCCCGGATTGCCGCCGAGCAGGAAGAACAGACCGACGAGCAGAACGATGCCGCTGACGGCCGAAAGCCAGAAGTGCACGACGGCCAGCCGGCTCGCGGCCGCCCGAGGCACCAGATGGTAGAAGAACGCGATCACCGCCGACATCAACCATCCAGCGGCCATGGTGTGGGCGTGGGTCGGCATCTGCGAATGGTCCTGCGAGATCGACATGTGCAGGCCGAGCGCCATTCCGCAGAGCGCGTAGACGATGGCTAGGACGAAGAAATTGCGGGCTACCCCATGCATGGCTGGCCTCCTGGCTGAAAGAGATTGCGACGACCGCAGTCCCGCGGCCCATGCCCAAATGCGCAGAGCTACCGCCTCCGCTGTATCAGGATAATGTCGCGCTCCATTCCCGAGGCTTACGCAGCCGTTACGGTCGTTGCCTTCAGCCCTTCCTGGCCAGTTCCCGCAGCCGGAACTTCTGAATCTTGCCGGTGGACGTCTTCGGAATCTCGGCGAAGATGACGGCTTTCGGCACCTTGAAGCGGGCGAGCAGGCTGCGGCAGTGGTCGAGAATCTCCGATTCCGTGGCGCCGCGTCCCGGCTTCAGCTCGACATAGGCGACGGGGGTCTCGCCCCATTTTTCGTCGGGCCTCGCGACCACCGCGCAGAATGCCACCGCCGCGTGCTTGTAGAGCGCGTCTTCTACCTCGATCGAGGAAATGTTCTCGCCGCCCGAGATGATGATATCCTTCGACCGGTCCTTGAGCTGGATATAGCCGTCGGGATGCATCACGCCGAGATCGCCGGAATGGAACCAGCCGCCGGCGAAGGCCTCCTCGGTTGCCTGGGCGTTCTTGAGATAGCCCTTCATGACGATATTGCCGCGGAACATGACCTCGCCCATCGTGGTTCCGTCGGCGGGCGTTTCGCGCATGTCGTGCGGGTCCATGACGGTGAGACCTTCCAGCGCCGCATACCGCACGCCCTGGCGCGCCTTCATCGCCGTGCGCGCGCCGGCTTCCAGCGCATCCCATTCCAGGTGCCATTCGTTGACCACGGCGGGGCCGTAGGTCTCCGTCAGGCCGTAGAGATGGTTGACCGCGAAGCCCGCGCCCGCCATGCCGGCCAGCACCGCTTCCGGCGGCGGCGCGGCCGCGGTGTTGAAGGTGACCGTCTGTGGGAAGGGGCGCTTGTCTGCCTCGTCGGCGTTGATCAGCGTCGCCATGACGATCGGCGCGCCGCACAGATGCGTCACGCCGTGATCGGCGATGGCATCGTACATGGCGTTCGCGCGCACCCAGCGCAGGCACACATGCGTGCCGGCCTGGATCGCCAGCGTCCACGGGACGCACCAGCCGTTGCAGTGAAACATCGGCAGCGTCCACAGATAGACGCAGTGCTTCGCCATGCCGGCGTGGATGGTATTGGCGTAGGCCATCCGCGCGGCGCCGCGATGATGGTAGACCACGCCTTTCGGGCTGCCGGTGGTGCCCGACGTATAGTTGAGCGCGATGGCGTCCCACTCGTCGTCCGGCATGGACCAGGCGAAGTCGGGGTCGCCGGTCGCAACGAACGCCTCGTAGTCGAGCGAGCCGAGGCGCTCGCCCTTGGGAAAAGGAGCGGTCGCGGGATATTCGGGATCGTCGAAGTCGATCACCAGCGGCTTGACGGTGGCGAGCGCCAGCGCCTCCCTGGCGATGCCCGAGAATTCGCGATCGACGATCAGCACCTTGGACTCGGCGTGGTCGAGCTGGAAGGCGACCACCGCGGCGTCGAGCCGGGTGTTGATGGAATGCAGCACGGCCCGGATCATGGGCACGCCGAAATGGGCTTCCAGCATCGGCGGCGTGTTGGAGAGCATCACTGACACCGTATCGCCCTTGCCAATGCCACGTCGCGAGAGCGCCGACGCCAGCTGACGCGAGCGGCGCCAGAACTCGGCGTAGGTGCGCCGGCTGGCGCCGTGGACGATGGCCACGTGGTGCGGGTAGGTCGCCGCCGCGCGCTCCAGGAAGGTCAGCGGCGTCAGCGGCTGATGGTTCGCCGCGCGGCGATCGAGGTCTTTCTCGTAGGGGTTCATTCGACGGCCCTCCGCTTCCATCTTTCCATCCATAGCGCGGTCAGCCCAGCAGATCGACCAGTCCGTCATAGATCAGCTTGAGCGACAGCAGGCCCACCGTGGCATAGGTGAGCGGGTAGAACACCTCCGGCCGCATGCGGCGTACTAGCCAGGCGCCGGCCACGGTCGCCAGCGGGGCGATCGGCATCAGGATGGCCGAGGCGGCAAGGTTGGTCCGGTCGAACTGGCCGAGCGTGAAATAGGGCACCAGCTTGATGGCGTTGGTGAGGGCGAAGAAGATTGCTGAGGTGCCGGTGAAGATCTTGGGGTCCAGCCTCAACGGCAGGGCGTAGATCTGGAACGGCGGGCCGCCGACATGGGCAACGAAGCTAGTGAATCCAGCCACCGTGCCCCAGAATAGCGCCATGACCGGGTTGCGGCGGGTGGCGTGCGTCGGTCCATGGCGAAGCTGCTGGACCAGCCACCGCAGCACGAAGATGACGGCGACCGCGCCGACGATGAAGCGCACCATCTCGACAGTTACGACCGCCGCGGTCAGCCAGCCGATGCCGATGCCGGCCATCGCGCCGGGCAGCATGTCGGCCAGCGTGCGGCGGTCGTAGACGCCGCGCCAGGTCCATACCGACGTGATGTCCATCAGGATGAGAATCGGTAGCAAGATGGCGGCGGCCTGCAGCGGCGACATCACGAGCGACATCAGCGGGACGCCCACGAAGCCGACGCCGCCGCCAAAACCGCCCTTGGAAAGGCCGACCAGGATCACCGCCGGCACCGATACGGCATAGAACCAGGGATCGTAAAGAAGAGGGATCATGTGGCGGGGCCTTGTTCTCGAACGCAATAGTGCGTGCCGGCCGGTTTGGCGAGGCCGCTGTTCAAGGCAGCGGCCGTGCGATATGCCGCATTCCCAACAGAATCGTCGGGCATCACGCCGCGATACGAGATTGCCCGTATGAACGATACGCCCAACCGCTGCCGACTTGTCCTCATCACGCCGCCGGGGCTGGCCGTCGACGACGCCGCCGCCAGGCTGAAGGCCGCGCTTTCCGGCGGCGACGTCGCTTCCGTGATCGTTCCGCAATACGAGATGGACGAGACTGGCTATCAGACCCTTGCTGGCGCGCTGACGCCGCTGGCGCAGGAGGCAGGCGCCGCCGTGATGATCGCCGGCGATAGCCGGGTCGCCGGGCGGGTCAAGGCGGACGGCATCCACGTCGAAGGCGGCAGTGCCGCGCTGGCCGAGACGATTGGCCATCATGGCGGCAAGATGCTGGTCGGCGCCGGCGGGATCCGCAGCCGCGACGACGCGCTCGAGCTCGGCGAGGAACAGCCGGACTACGTCTTCTTCGGGCGCTTCGGCTATGACAACCAGCCGCAGGCGCATCCGCGCAATGTGGCGCTGGCCGAGTGGTGGGCACAGATGATCGAACTGCCCTGCGTCGTGCTGGCAGGCACCGATCCCGACAGCGTCGAGGCGATCGCCGCGACGGGCGCGGAATTCGTCGCCATGTCGGCCGGGGTATTTGCCGATACGATCGATCCCGCCGCGGCGGTCGCCAAGGCCAATGCGAGGCTGGATGAGACGGCGCCGCGCTTCGAGGCGGAAAAATGAGGCTTCGGCTGGCGGCGCTGGCCGTCATGGCCATCATGGTGCGGCCGGCCGGAGCAACCGGGACCGCCGATCTGCCCTTGCCGGCGGACGTCGCGCCGGAGCGTTTCGGCTCCCCCGCCGTTCCGGTGCTGATTTCGCCGACTCTGCAGGATCCG
>JAEUMA010000713.1 GCA_016793565.1 Rhizobiaceae bacterium | reverse complement strand
GGCAATGTCTTCACGGTGCATGGCGAGCGCGGCGCGCTGCGGCTTGATGCGCCGTTCCTGAAAGCGCAGCGGCTCACCTTCTTTTCAGCAGCCGCGGCGCGGCGCGGTTTCGTCGGTGCCGACGCGGCCACCGGCGGCACGGTGGGAAAAATCCTCGGCCGGCTGCCCTTGCCCGGCCGGCGCATCGAGAACCACGCCTTCGCCGGCAACGGGCTGCAGTTCGAGGCGCTGGCCGTGATGCAGGCCGTGCGTGCCGGCCGCACCGGTTCGGAAGTGTCGCCGCTCGGCGACACCGTTGCCGTTCTGGATGCGATCGAAAAGGTGCTGGCGCAACCGTCCGTCTGAGGACGGCCGCGCAAGCCGGCTCAGTTGCCGTCGATCTCGGCGCCGATGATGGCGATGGCCTGCTGGTAGACGCTGGCCGCGTTCCAACCCTGCAGCGCGCCGAAATTGGCCTGGCCGGGCTGGTAGCCGGCGCCCGCCCGCCAGCCGTGGCCGCGCAGGAAGTTGGCGGTGGAGGCGAGCGCATCGGCCTTGGAACGGATCAGGTCGATACGGCCGTTGCCGTCGCCATCGACGCCGTATTTCAGCACGTTGGCGGGCAGGAACTGCGTCTGGCCGACCTCGCCGTGCATGGCGCCGATCGAGTTTGCCGACAGCGAGCCGTTCTGGATCAGCCGCAGCGCCGCATAGAGCTGGTTGGTGAAATATTCCGAGCGGCGGCAGTCATAGGCGAGCGTGGCGACGGCCGACAGGATGTTGGCGTTGCCCATGTAGCTGCCGAAGCCGGTCTCCATGCCCCAGATGGCGATCAGCGGGCCGGCCGGCACGCCGTAGCGCTGCTCGATCTTGTCGAACAGGGCGGCGTTCTGCTTCTTCAGGCTCTTGCCCTTGGCGGCGATCGCCTTGCCGCCGCGCTTGGCCATGAACTGGTCGAGCGAGAGCTTGAAGCTCTTCTGGTTGCGGTCGGCGTTGATGGTCTTGGTCGCGTAACTGGTGCCGTCGAACGCGTCGAGCGCCTTGCCCTTGATGCCGGCGGCGGCGGCTTCCTTGCGGAAATCCGCTTTCCAGGCCTCGAAGCCGGCAGCATTGTTGCCACATTGCGCGGCGTTGGCCGCGCCGGCCGCCAGGCCGAGCAGGACGGTTGCGAGAAAGCTGATCTTGGCCAATGCCGCCATAGGGGTCCGTCTCCGGTTGCCTTGCGAGTTCGATCGAAGCGTCGGTGCGCCCAACAATTGAGTCATCAGGGTTAAGATGGCGTTGCCGAGCCTTGCCCACGCTGGCTTACAGACAAAACCGTGCCTAAGATCAAGCGGATCCTGTGTCCTGAGGGGGACTTTTTGATGCAAGATGTCGATGTTGTGATCATCGGCGCGGGGTCGGCCGGACTGGCGGCGGCCAAGACTGTCCGCGCCGCCGGCCTCAGCTTTACCGTGCTGGAGGCGATGGGCCGCATAGGCGGCCGCGCCTGGACCTCGTCGGAGGCGTTCGGGGTGCCGTTCGACATCGGCTGTGCATGGCTGCACGCGGCCGACCGCAACCCATACTACGCGGAAGCGCAGGCGGCGGGCTGGACCCTTCACCATCACGACATGAACGTCGACCACCTCTATTTCGGCAAGCGCAAGGCGACCGAGGAAGAGGAGGACGCGACACGCCGCGCAGATGCCGATCTTTGCCGCCTGATGGAGAACTGGAGCGGGACGGACGATCGCGTCTCCTCGCTGCTGGCGGCCGGCCATGTGGCGCGGGCGGCGGCGACCTTCGCCGGACCGATGGATTTCGGCAAGGACTATGACGAGATCTCGATCGAGGACTTTCGCGCCGCCGCCGACCTCGACCCCAACTATTTCTCCAGTGAAGGTCTCGGCGCGCTGGTGGCGCAGTTCGGCGCCGACGTGCCGGTGGAATTGTCCACCCCCGTGCGAAAAATCCTCTGGGATGTGCCGGGCGTGGCCTGCGTGACCGACCGCGGCACCATCCGCGCGCGGGCCGCGATCGTCACCGCCTCGCCGGCGGTGCTGGCCTTCGAGGAGATCGCGTTCTCGCCGGCCCTTCCCGACGCGCATATCGAGGCCTTCTTCGACCTGCCCATGGGCATGCTCACCAAGCTGCCGGTGGAGATCCGGGGAACCCGGCTGGGCCTCTCCCCTTTTGACGACCTGCTCATCGAGCGGCCGGCCCGCCACGACATCTATTTCCTCTGTTTCCCCTTCGACATCGACCTGATGGTGGGCTTCGTCGGCGGCGACTTCGCCTGGGAGCTGTCGGCGGCGGGCGAGGCGGCCGGCGTGGATTTCGTGGTCGACCGGCTTTGCGGCATCTTCGGCAACGACGTGCGCAAGCATGTCGGCCGCGCGATGATGACGAACTGGGGCGGAGAGCGCTTCGTGCGCGGCGCTTATGCGGCGGCGCGGCCGGGCAAGGCAGCCGCGCGACGCGTGCTCGCCGAACCGGTCGCCGAGCGCATCTGGTTCGCCGGCGAGCATCTGGCTGGCCCGCTTATCCAGACCTGCGGCGGTGCGCGCCTCTCGGGCGAGACGGTGGCGCGGCAGGTGGTGCAGAGCCTGTCGCCACGGTGAGCGGTGGAACCGTTCCGCCGGGCGAGCGTTTCTTCGCGCCGGCCGGAATAGGCGACGGCGCCGACTCAGTGCAAAACCCGTCCGGCGAAAGCATTCATGAAGCTCTTCTCCTGCCCGAACTGCGGCAACCGCCTCTATTTCGAGAATGCCCAGTGCCTGGCCTGCGGCAGCCACGTGCTCTACGACGCGGACGCCGCCGACCTGCGGCTCGCGGACACGCCGGGCCTGTTCCAATGCGCCAACGCGGCCGAATGCGGCTGCAACTGGGCGACCGTCGAAGGCGAGCCCTTCTGCCGCGCCTGCACGTTGAACAAGACCATCCCCGACCTTTCGATCGACGGCAACCGAGCGCGCTGGACCCGCGTCGAGGCTGCCAAGAAACGCGCGATCTATTCGCTGCTGGCCTACGATTTGCCGGTACGGCCCAAGCAGTCTGCCGACGACGAGGCCGGTATCGCCTTCGACTTTCTGGCGCCGGAAACGGGAGCGGGTCCCGGCGGCGAGCATATCCTGACCGGTCATGACCGCGGCCTGATCACGCTCAACGTCGCCGAGGCGGACTCGGCAGAGCGCGAGAAGATGCGCGTGCAGATGGGCGAGAGCTACCGCACGCTGCTGGGGCACTTCCGGCACGAACTGGGGCATTTCTACTGGGACAGGCTCATCCGCGACGATGCCGAGCGGCTGGCGGGGTTCCGCTCCGTATTTGGCGACGAGACGCCCGATTACGAGGAGGCGCTGCGCCGCCACTATGCCGAGGGCGCACCGGCCGACTGGGAGCAGCGCCACATCTCGGCCTACGCCACCAGCCACCCGTGGGAGGACTGGGCGGAAAGCTGGGCGCACTACATTCACATCACCGATACGCTTGAGATGGTCTATGCGCTCAACCTTGGCCTCGGCCAGCTCGACACCGATCCGAACGCGCTGTCGCCCGGCGACACCGGCGGTCCGCCGCATACCGCTCCCGCCGAGCCGCTTGTCCGGCCCCTGGTGCCGTTTTCCGTTATCCTCGAGCGGTGGATGGTCCTGTCCGAAGCCTCCAATTCGATCAATCGCTGCATGGGGTTGCCGGATCTCTATCCGTTCGTGATCTCGGAGGTCACCGCCGGCAAGCTGCGTTTCGTGCACGAACTTCTGGGCGGCGCCCTCGACGCACGGACGCAGCCCAGCGCGGCCGCATGACCGGCAAAACCGGCGTAGAACTTGACTCTGCTTCGAAAATCCTGTCTTAAGCCCGCGAAATTCCGCGACGAGTAACACTCCGAGCGGCCGACCGGGACCCCTAGAGGTATAAATCGATCCCGGAGGCCAACACCCGGCAGCGCGATGCGCCCCCGGGTGCCTTTCGGCTTTGTGCATTCGCCGCAGACGCACTACCTCTCGGGTTCTGAGCACCCGGGACCGGAAGGAAGAAGCATGTTCGAATCGCTGCAGGAGCGCCTTGGCTCGATCCTGAACGGCCTCACCGGCCGCGGCGCGCTGTCGGAGGCCGACGTTTCCGCCGCGCTACGCGAGGTTCGCCGCGCCCTCATCGAGGCCGACGTTGCGCTCGACGTCGTTCGCTCCTTCACCGACAAGGTGCGCGAGAAGGCGGTCGGCGCCGCCGTCCTGAAGTCGATCAAGCCGGGCCAGATGGTGGTCAAGATCGTCCATGACGAGCTGGTCTCCATGCTCGGCGACGAAGGCAAGACGATCGACCTCAACGCGCCGGCGCCGGTGGTCGTGATGATGGTCGGCCTGCAGGGGTCCGGCAAGACGACCACCACCGCCAAGATTGCGAAGCGGCTCACCGAGCGCCAGAACAAGAAGGTGCTGATGGCGTCGCTCGACACGCGGCGTCCCGCAGCGCAAGAGCAGCTGCGCCAGCTCGGAGAGCAGACGAGGGTGGCGACGCTGCCGATCGTCGCCGGCCAGTCGCCGGTCGACATCGCCCGGCGCGCCGTGCAGGCAGCCAAGCTCGGCGGCCACGACGTCGTCATCCTCGACACTGCCGGTCGCACCCATATCGATGAGCCGCTGATGGCGGAGATGGCCGAGATCAAGGTCGTGTCGTCGCCGCACGAGATTCTGCTGGTGGCTGACTCGCTCACCGGTCAGGACGCGGTCAACCTGGCCCAGAACTTCGACAGCCGGGTCGGCATCACCGGTCTGGTGCTGACCCGCATGGACGGCGACGGGCGTGGCGGTGCCGCCCTTTCCATGCGCGCCGTGACCGGCAAGCCGATTAAGCTGATCGGCACCGGCGAGAAGATGGATGCGCTCGAGGAGTTTCACCCCAGGCGCATCGCCGACCGCATCCTCGGCATGGGCGACATCGTTAGCCTGGTCGAGAAGGCCGCCGAAAACATCGACGCGGAAAAGGCCGCGGCGATGGCCAAGAAGATGCAGTCGGGAAAGTTCGACCTGAACGATCTCGCCGATCAGCTTCGCCAGATGCAGAAGCTGGGCGGAATGGGCGGCATCATGGGCATGATGCCCGGCATGGGCAAGATGAAGGACCAGATCGCGGCCGCTGGGCTCGACGACAGGATGTTCGGGCGCCAGCTCGCCATCATCTCGTCGATGACCAAGGCCGAGCGCGCCAACCCCGACATCCTCAAGCACAGCCGCAAGAAGCGCATCGCCTCCGGCTCCGGCACGGACGCCGCCGACATCAACAAGCTCTTGAAGATGCATCGCCAGATGGCCGACATGATGAAGGCCATGGGCGGCAAGGGCAAGGGCGGCGGGATGATGCGCGGCCTGATGGGCGGGCTGGCCTCCAAGATGGGGCTGGGCGGGATGATGCCCGGCATGGGAGGCGTGCCCGATCTGGCGAACATGGACCCGAAGGAACTCGAGGCGCTGCAGAAGCAGGCCGAAGCCGCCGGCTTCGGCAAGGGCTTTGCCGGCGGCATGCCCAAGGGACTGCCCGGCCTGCCCGGCGGCGGCGGTTTACCGGGTCTGCCGGGCGGCATGAAGCTGCCGGGCCTCGGCGGGCCGGGCGGACTTCCAGGCCTGGGCAAGAAGAAGTGAGAGGAAACCGATGAGCGAAGCCGCCGACGACACCGAACGCGCCCGCGTCCTGCTGAAGGACCTGCGTGCCTCGATTGACAATATCGACGCGGCGATCGTCTACATGCTCGCCGAACGCTTCCGCTGCACGGAAGCAGTGAGCCGCCTGAAGGCCGAGCACAAGCTGCCGCCGGCCGACCCGAAGCGCGAGCAGGAGCAGATCACCCGCCTTCGCCGGCTGGCTGAGGATGCGCGCTTCAGCCCCGAATTCGTTGAGAAGTTCCTCAATTTCATCATCAGCAACGTCATCCGCCATCACGAAATGGTCGCTGCTGGACGCAGCGACGTCGACCTCGTGGCGCGCTGAACCGTTTTCCCGTCAATTCGATCACACCAGCAACCGACATCGCAGGAGCAAGAAAATGTCGCTGAAAATCCGTCTGGCCCGCGCGGGCTCCAAGAAGCGTCCCTACTATCACGTCGTCGTAGCCGACTCGCGCAGCCCGCGCGACGGCCGCTTCATCGAGGCCGTGGGCGCATGGAACCCGCTGCTCGAGAATGAGGCCGATCGCGTCAAGCTCGACAGCGACCGTGTCAGCCACTGGCTGTCGCAAGGCGCCCTGCCGACCGACCGGGTTGCGCGGTTCCTCGACACCGCCGGCCTTGCCAAGCGTTCGCCGCGCAACAACCCGAAGAAGGCCGAGCCGGGCAAGAAGGCGCAGGAGCGCGCCGCTTTGCTGAAGAAGGCGCAGGACGACGCCGCGGCAGCTCTGGCCGCCGCCAGTGGCGAAGCGTCTGCCGGCTGATCTGCGCATTCCAGGCCGCAACGAAGATCGACGGCGGGCCTCGGCCCGCCGTTCGGGTTTGATCAGGCAGTGCTGCCCGGCGTGCCGGTGGTGTCCGCCGCGGCCTGGTCATAGCCGGCGCGGGGTGTTTCGAGGGGCTGCTTCGTCTTCATCCATTCCTGGAGCCGGCTGAGAAGGCCGAGTACGGCGAGCGTCAGCACGGCGGCCAGCAGCGCGATCTGCCAGAAGCCCAGCCCGCAGGCGAGGCCCACCGCCGAGGCCAGCCACATGCCGGCCCCGGTGGTGAGGCCGTGCACCTCGCCGCGCGCGAAGATGATCAGCCCGGCCGCCAGGAACGCCACGCCGGCCGTTACCGCCTCCACCAGGCGGACCGGATCGACGCGGATCGCCTCGTCCTGGAAGAACGGCACATGCGTGATTTCGACGGTCAGGATGGCGATCAACGCGCCGGAAAGACAGACCAGCATATGCGTGCGCAGGCCGGCCGGGCGGTTTTGCCACTCGCGCTCGAAGCCGATGGCCGCACCGAGCAGTGCCGCAAGGAACAGCCGCGCGGCGATCACCTCGAAGGGGATGTAGGTCGGGTGACCGATATCGTTCAGCAGCTGGTCCACGCGGTTCTCCGACCGGTCACCGCCGCTTAACGCCGATATAGCGGCCAGGTTCCGCCGGCTATGTCACCTGGAATACGAAGGCCTGTACCAGCACCTCGGGCTCGCCGACCGCGAAAGCGCGGAACGGCGCGCTCGTCTCCAGGCGGCGCCAGCGGCCGGCCGCTGAAAGCGCCTCGATCTGGCTGGCGAAGCCGCCTGTTTCGAACACCACGTCGCGTACCGTGAACACGGCGTGGCCGCCTGGCCGGACGAGGCGCACCAGCTCGTCCAGGCTGTTGGCCGGCGCGTGACCCTCGGTGAAGACGCCGGTCGAGAAGAAGGCGGCGTAGCTGTCGTCGGGCAGCGGCAGAGGCCCGCCCAGAGCCGCCCCGACAAGATCGCGGTAAGCGCCGCGCCGCCGGGCATGGGCCAGCATCTCGGCGGAAAAGTCGAGTCCGTCGATCGCCTGGTAGCCAAGCGCCCGCAGATAGGGGCCGGAAAGGCCGGTGCCGCAGCCGGCGTCCAGGATCGGCCCCGCTCCGGCCGGCACATAGCGCGCCAGCCAGGCGGCGATCACAAAAGGCAGGCAGTAGCCGAGAGCCGCGGTCTCGGCGTCATACTCGCTCGACCAGTCCGAATAGGCCGCGGCGAGTTCGTCGCCGCTGCGCGCCGTATAGACGCGCTCGAGCGCGGTGGCGTTGTCTTCCATGCGCATTCCCTCTCGATTCCTTGGCACGGGCAGGTCACATCGCAGCAGCGGCGTGGGTCAAGGCGGTGAAGCGCCTTTCATTCTGCCCTCTTTTCCGCTTACAGTCGCGGCGGTTCTGCCCAGGGTGGGCAAGGGGCGCACGCATGGCATTCCAGAACTCGTTTGGCGCGGGTACCGGTTCAGAAAGGGGCGGCTATGACCCCTATCGCCTTTCGAGCCCCGTCGTTTTCCTCTATTCCATGATCGTCTTCCTGGCCATCGTCGGCTTCATCGCTGCCATCCTCGCCCGCCAGGTACAGAACGCCTTCGCCACCAATCCCGGCCTGAACGGCCTCATCCTCGGCGTGCTTGTGGTTGGTATCCTGCTGGCCTTCGCGCAGGTCATCCGCCTCATCCGCGAGGTACGCTGGGTCAATTCCTTCCGCGCCGGCAACGAGGTTTCGGAACCGGTGCTTCTGGCGCCCATGAAGGCGCTGCTCTCGCGTGCCTCCTCCGTCGCGCTGTCCACCAATTCGATGCGCTCGATCCTGGAATCGATCGCGACCCGCCTCGACGAAAGCCGCGACATCTCGCGGTACCTGATCGGCCTGCTGGTCTTTCTCGGCCTGCTTGGCACGTTCTGGGGCCTGCTCGGGACGATCGGGTCGATCGGCGATACCATCCAGTCGCTCGATCCGGGCTCTGGCGACGCCAATGCCGTGCTGGAGGCG
>JAEUMA010000693.1 GCA_016793565.1 Rhizobiaceae bacterium | reverse complement strand
GAAGGGGCCCGCCATACGGCCCGATATCGTGATCGCGCCGCTGGTGGGATTCGATGAAAGTGGCTACCGGCTGGGCTATGGCGGCGGCTTTTTCGACCGGACATTGGCGACGATGGCGCCAAGGCCCCGCGCGATCGGCGTCGGCTATGCCGAATGCGGGCTCTCGACCATCTATCCCCAGCCCCATGACATCGCGATGAATCTGATCGTCACGGCCTGAACCAACTCTCACCTGCTTCGAAGATCGCGCGGTTGACGAGCCGCTCGGCGTCATTTATTGAACAGGATCATACAGGTTCACGATACAGGTACGTATATGGTTCGACGGGCATCCGCTTCGCCTCTGGTTTCCCGGAAGCCCGAGCGGATCGCCACCGTGCTGGAGCAGGAGATTCGCTCGGGGGCCATCGGCTTCGGCGAGCGGCTGCAGAGCGAAAGCGAACTGGTTCAGCGCTTCTCCGTCAGCCGCAATACGGTCCGCAAGGGGCTGGAGGAACTGTCGAGCCGTGGCCTGATCACGACCAGGGTCGGCATCGGGTCCTTCGTCACCTTTGACGGCAAGACGGTGGACGACGCTATCGGCTGGTCGAAGGCGCTTGCCGATGTCGGCGCCAACGCGCAGACTCGAACGCTTCGCTTGGAGGTGATCGAGGACGTCGCGCTCGCGGCAAGCCTGGGGATCGAGAACCCGGCCTTCATCGCTGTCGACCGGGTGCGCAGCGGCGCCGGCGACGGCCACGCCATATCCATCGAACGCTCGCGCCTGCCGCTCTCGCCTGAACTCGAGGAAGTGCCTCTCAAGGGGCTGCGCGAGGGCTCGCTGCACCAGACGCTTCGCAGCGCCGGCCTGGTGCCCGACCACGGCGAGGAATGGGCCGACATCGAGATGCTCTCGCCGGAGGACGCCGCCATTCTCGGCTGCGCGGCCGGAACGCCGTTCCTGCGAACGCGAAGGCTGACGCGGACGGCGGACGGCAGGCCGATCGAATACGTCACCAGCCTGCTCAACCCGGCCCATTTCGCGCTTCACCTGGAGTTCTGAGCGATGTCGGTAAGGAGCGTCGCGATGGACCGGGCGGAAGCGGCCCTTGTCGGCGGCGCCATTGGCGACGCGCTCGGCATGCCGACGCAGTTGCTGTCGCCGGCAGAGATCCGCGTGGCCTACGGCTTCGTCGACCATTTCGTGGCACCGACGCCCGATCATCCGGTTTCAAGGGGTCTCGCCGCAGGAACCGTCACCGACGACACCGAACAGACCTTGCTGCTCGGCCGCATCCTGCTCGAGTCAGCCGGGAGTTTCGACCACAAGCGTTGGGTCAACGCGCTGATCGACTGGGAAAGCGAGATCAAGGCACGCGACAGCTACGACCTGCTCGGCCCCTCCACCAAGCGCGCCATCGACGCCATCAATGCCGGCGTCGCGCCGGAAGAGGCCGGGCGAAGCGGCGACACCAACGGGGCGGCGATGCGCATCGCCCCGGTCGGCATCCTGATGCCGTGCGAGCCGCTCGACGCGCTGGTTGCCCGCGTCGCACAGACCTGCCGCGCCACGCACAACACCTCCATCGCCATCGCCTCTGCGGCCGCCGTCGCGGCTGCTGTCAGCCGAGGCGTTGCCGGCGGCAATTGGGAGCAAGCCTGCGACATCGCCTTGGACGCTGCCGCGCTCGGCGCGGGCCACGGTCACACGGACGGCGGGGCCGACATGGCAGCGCTGATCCGCGACGCGCGCGACCTCGTGCGCAGCAAGCCGGCTGACGAGGCGATCGCACTGATCGCAACGCGGATCGGCACCGGCGTCGCCAGTCGTGAATCAATCCCGGCAGCCTTCGCCGTGCTGGAGGTAGCGCAGGGCGATCCCTGGCGCGCGGCTGTGATCGGCGCCAATCTCGGCGGCGACACCGACACGATCGGCGCGATCGCCACCGGCATGGCGGCCGCCTGCGGCGGCATGAAGACCGTCGAGGGCCATATGGGGGGGTTGCGGGGCGTTGATCTCGCCGAAGTGAAAGCGCTGGCAGCCGATCTGGTCGCCGCGCGTTTCGCACTTGCCGGCGGCGAGGAGGCGGCGTGACGCGCCTCGTCCATGCCGGCAGCGCGGTGGTGGACTATGTCTACCGGATCGACGCCTTGCCGCTTCCGGGAACGGAAAAGACCGCCTCCAGCCATGCGCGCCTGGCGGGTGGAGGCTTCAACCTGATGGTGGCCGCGATCCGCGCGGGCATGCCGGTCGCATTCGCCGGCCGGCACGGCACAGGCCCCGACGCCGACTTCCTGCGCGCCGCCTTGGCAGCCGAACACATCGAGGTGATGACGCCACCGGCGGCTGGCAAGGACAGCGGCAACAGCGTTGTGCTCGTCAGCGAGGACGCCGAGCGCACCTTCGTTTCCTGGCCCGGCGCCGAGGCGACCCTGTCGAAGGCGGATCTGGCCCAGGTGGCGCTGCGGCCCGGCGACTGGGTGTTCAGCTCCGGCTATACGCTTTCCTACCCGGGCAGCCGCGAGGCGCTGGCCGACTGGATCGAAACGCTGCCGGCGGGCGTTCCCTTCGTCTTCGACCCGACCCCGGTCGTCGCCGAAATTCCGCGCGACATCTTGGACCGTGTGCTGGCCCGTACGACTTGGCTGAGCTGCAACGACGGCGACGCCGCCGCGATCGCCGGTGCCGGCGATCCCGCCGAGGCCGCTGCCCTGCTTCTCGCGTGCCATTGCCATCACGCCGAGGGGGTGCTCGTGCGATGCGGCGCCGAAGGCGCCCATGCACGGCTGCGCGACGGTCGACAGCGTCTTGTCGAAGGATTTGTCGTCGAGCCTGTAGACACCAACGGCGCCGGCGACACGCATATCGGCGCCTTCATTGCGGCACTGGCGAGAGGCGACGACCCCTTCGCGGCCGTCCGCTACGCCAATGCCGCCGCCGCCATCTCCGTCACCCGGCACGGCGGCGCCTCGGCGCCCACGGATGGCGAGATTCGTGCCTTATTGTCCGCGAGGCCCGGGATCGCGGCGCTGGAATGATCGCAGAACAACAGCCGCCCGGCAGAATCAACAGAGAGGACCGACCATGACGAGATTTCTCAGCAAGCTCACTTTGACCACCGTCCTTGTCTCGGCCTTCGCCATTTCGGCTCACGCCGGCGAAGTGCACGTTCTCAACTGGAAAGGCTACGGCGCCGACGAGCCATGGGCGATCGAGGCGTTCGAGAAGGCGACCGGCCACAAGGTTGTCAACGACTTCTTCAACTCCGAGCAGGAGATGCTGACCAAACTTCGCACGAATCCGGGTCTCTACGACGTCGTCATGATCAACGCCGCTTTCACAGGGCAGGCGCTGGCAGAGAACCTGATCCAGCCGATCGATACTTCGAAAATCCCGAACTACGCCGACATCAGCAAGGAAAAGGCCGGCTCGCCCATGCTGAATCAGGACGGCAAGGTGTTCGGCGTGCCATGGGTGTGGGGCCTCACCGCGCTCGCCATCAACGACAAGTCCTTCGATAGCGCTCCTACCAGCGTCTCGGTGATGTGGGACGAGAAGCACAAGGGCCGCGTGATCATCCGCGACGACGCCGTCGAGGCGATCCAGTTCGGCGCCATCGCGTCGGGCCAGAACATCAACGACATCAAGGATATGGAGGCGGTTAAGGCGAAGCTCACCTCGCTGATGCCGCAGATCCGCACCTTCTGGAGCTCCGAGAACGACTGGAACCAGATGGTGGCGTCGAACCAGATCGACGTCGGCACATACTGGTCCGGCTCGGCCGACCGCGCCAAGACCCAGTTCAAGCTGCCCGTCTCGCTGGTGATCCCGCAGGAAGGCGCCGTCGCATGGCTGGACGCCTTCTCGATTCCGGCCGGCTCGAAGAACGTCGAGGGAGCCGAGGCCTTCATCAACTACATGATCGATCCGACCTTCTACGTAGAGTGGGTGACGAAGGTAGGCGCGCCGGTGTCGGCTAATGACAAGGCGCTGGCCGCGCTGCCGGCCGAATCCTTCAATCGCGCGGTCATGGGCGATCCGAAGGTGGCCGAGCGCATCCAGTTCCAGGCGCCGATCACCGATGCCCAGCGCGAGCAGTACCTCGCGATCTGGCAGGAGCTGAAGGTCAACGTGAAGTAGCGCCCGCCGGGGCATCGCCGGCGCTTCGCCGCGTCGATCGGGAGGGAGGGCCATGGCGACAGGTGGCGCCAGCAGGCGGGGGATAGGGCCGGCGCTGCCGCTGCTCGCTCCCGCCTATCTGTGGCTGACGGTGGCGATCTTCCTGCCGCTGTCGGCCATGGCCTTCTTTTCCTTCATGACCGAGCTGCCGATGTCCGGCAAGGACTGGTCCTTCACGCTGGAGAACTACGCCGCCTTCTTCTCCGGCGCGCTCTACCCTACGCTTTTGTGGGCTTCGCTGCGGCTCGGCCTCGAAGTCACCTTCTGGTGCCTGCTCATCGGCTTTCCAGCCGCTTACGTGCTCGCCAAGGTGCTGAAGGGCCGCGTGCGCGAGGCCATCTTCCTGCTGGTCATCCTGCCGTTCTGGTCGAACGGGCTGGTGCGCATCTTTTCCTGGGCGATGGTGCTGCGCGAGGGCGGCATCCTCGACACGGCCCTCAACGCCGTGCTGCCGTTCAAGGTGAACATCGACCTGATGTACTCCTATCCCGCCGTCATCATCGGCCTGGTGCACTCCTATGTGCCCTATGTGGTGCTCACCTGCTACCTGACGCTTCAGGCGATCGACGACTCGCTGATCGAGGCGGCGCGTTCGCTCGGGGCGTCGCGGCTGCAGACCCTGCGCCGCCTGATCCTGCCGCTGGCGATGCCCGGCCTGATCGCCGGCGGCGTGCTGATCTTCGTGCCGGTCGTCGGCTCCTTCATGGAGCCGCGCATCCTCGGCGGGCGCACGGGCACCTTCTACGGCACCGTCATCGAGGACCAGTTCGTCGCGGTCTTCAACTGGCCGCTCGGCGCCGCGCTCTCCTTCATCCTTCTGGCCGTCGTGCTGGTCATCCTGGCCGTGGCGGCGCCCGTCCTGCGGAGGGCGCAATGACGTCGACGACCCGGCTGCTCGAAGGCCTCGGCCGCATCTATGTCGGCCTGCTGCTCGCCTTCCTCTATCTGCCGATCGTCATCATGGCGCTGATGTCGTTCAACGCCTCGCCATTCTACCAGCTGCCGTTCGAATGGACGACGAAGTGGTATTCGGATCTGGCCAGCAACGCCCAGCTGCTCGCGGCCACATGGAACTCCATCGAGATCGCCATCATCGCCACGGTGCTCTCGACGCTGCTCGGAACGGCGGCGTCAATCGCGCTGTTCCGCTACGATTTCCGCGGCAAACGGTTCCTGCAGGCGCTGCTTTTGCCGCCCATCGCCATTCCGTGGCTGATCACCGGCACGGCGATGCTGATCTTCTTCTTCGGCGTCGGCATCGGCCGCGGCCTGCATGCGATCCTCCTCGGCCATGTCGCGCTGGCGCTGCCCTATGTGATCGTGGTTGTGTCAGCGCGCCTGCAGACCTTTGCCCCCGAGCTGGAAGAAGCGGCGCGCTCGCTGGGCGCCAGCCAGTGGCAGGTGACCATGCGGATCACGCTTCCTTGGATCATGCCGGGCGTCATTGCCGGAGCGCTGTTCGCTTTCGCCGTCTCCTTCGACCAGTTCGTGGTTTCCTATTTCCTGTCCACGCCCGGCCAGGCCACGCTCCCGGTCGAGATCTACGCGGCCATCCGCAAGGGCTTCATGCCGGAGATCAACGCGGTCTCCACCATCATCATCGTCGTCTCGATGGGGCTCATGCTCGTCACGGCGCGCTTCTTCAAATTCGGCGGAGAGAAGTAGTGGCCGACGTGCGGGTGGAGAAGGTTACGCGCAGCTTCGGGGCGCATAAGGCCCTCGACGAAGTCTCGATCGTTTTCCCGGACGGCGGCTTCTATGCCCTGCTCGGGCCATCGGGCAGCGGAAAGACCACGCTACTGCGGATGATCGCGGGTTTCGACTATCCCGATTCCGGAAGCATCGTCATCGACGGCGACAGCGTTGAGCGCGTGCCGGTGGACAAGCGCCGCATCGGCATGGTGTTCCAGAACTACGCCCTCTTCCCGAACATGAGCGTGGCCGACAACGTGGCGTTCGGGCTGTCCGTCCGCGGCGAGGCCAAGGCCACGATCGCGGTGGAGGTGCAGCGCGCGCTCGATCTGGTCCAGTTGGGAAAGCTCGGCGAGCGCCGGCCGCATCAGCTCTCGGGCGGCCAAAGGCAGCGGGTGGCGCTGGCCCGCGCGATTGTCACCCGGCCGCGCGTGCTGCTGCTCGACGAGCCGCTTTCGGCCCTCGACAAGGCGCTGCGGGTGGACATGCAGGTGGAGTTGAAGCGCATCCAGCGCGAGATCGGCATCACCACCATCTTCGTCACGCACGACCAGGAGGAGGCGCTCACCATGAGCGACCGCATCGGCATCCTGCGCGACGGGCGGCTCGTGCAGGAGGGATCGCCGGAGGAGATCTACGACAGCCCAGCCAGCGAGTTCGCGGCCACATTTCTCGGCGATGCCAACATCCTGCCCGGCACCGCCGAGGGCAACGGGCTGCGCCTTGCCGACGGAACGCTGGTCGCGGCGAGATCGACTGTGCTGCCGGCGCAAGGTCGTGCGGCAAGCTGCGCCGTTCGGCCAGAGCGGATCGCCATCCTGCCGGCCGCGGTGGCGATGCTCGACGGCAAGGAGAACAGCCTTGCCGGGTGCGTCGCAAAGCGCATCTTCGCCGGCAGCGTCAGCACCTACTTCGTCGACTGCGCCGGTCAGACGGTGAAGGTGCTGGTGCAGAATGCCGGCCAGCCGCGCCTTGGCGAGGGCGACGACGTGGTTCTGCGCTGGTCGCCGGAGAGCACGGTGCTGTTCGCCTCCTGAGCCGGGGGCGAGACCTGTGCGCCGGCCCAGCCGCTCAACAGACGCATTCGGCTACCGCCGGCTCAACCTTCCGGCGGGCCCCGACCAGGACCAGGCCGAGCCCCGCGGCCGCAAGCAAGGCCCCGGCCACCGGCACCGCCGCATATCCCAGCCCCATGCCGATGATCGCCGCGCCGAGCGCCGCTCCCAGCGCATTGCCCAGGTTGAAAGCGCCGACATTGATGGAGGACGCCAGGGCGGGCGCTTCCGTGGCAGCCGCCATCACGCGCATCTGAACCGGGGGCACGATGGCGAAGGCCGCCCCGCCCCACAGCAGCAGGCCGAGCGCCGCGCCGCCGGTGGTCGACATCAGCAGGGGCAGAACCAGCATGATGGACGCAAGCGCCAGCAGGAAGATCTTCGTTGCGCCGTCCAGCGACCAGTCGGCCAGACGTCCGCCGAGCCAGTTGCCGATGGTGAAGCCG
>JAEUMA010000689.1 GCA_016793565.1 Rhizobiaceae bacterium | reverse complement strand
CATCACGGTGGACAGTGCCTTCGGCGGCGTCGCTTCCTACAGCTACAACCATTTCCTGGCGCCGACGCCCGAACTGCGGGCGCTGGGCAAGGAACATCTCACACGCGCCATCGACCTTACCGCCGCCATGGGTGTCCGCGCGGCCGGAATGCCTTTCGGTTCCTACGCCGCCGACGACGCGGTCAACCCCGCGCGGCGGGAGGAGATCTACAAGCTCGGGCTGGAGGCGCTGGTCGACTGCACGCGTCATGCCAAGCGCGCCGGGCTTTCGAGCATCATGATCGAGCCGGTACCGCTGAAGACGGAGTTTCCGTCCTCGGCCGCGGACGCTCTGCGGCTGATGAAGGATCTCGACGGCCAGACCGACGTTCCGGTCCGGCTGCTGGTCGACTGGGGCCACGCCATCTTCACGCCGTTGTTCGGTGAGCAGGCCAATATGGACCACTGGATGGACGTGGTCGGCTCCTACATCGATTCTTTCCACATCCAGCAGACCGACGGCCTCTACGATCGCCATTGGAGCTTTACACGCGACGGCATCATCACGCGCGACCTGCTGGAGGATTTCTGGCAGCGCCGCAAGCTGACCACGCAGACCTATTTCCTCGAGATCATCTATCCGTTCGAGGAGCCGGACGAGGTTGTGCTGGCAGACATGAAGGCCGGTATCGCCCGCCTCCGGGACTGACGCCGCCTGGCGGCCGGATTCGTTCATAGGCTGCCGATCGTTCCGGTGCCGTCGATAGGTTTTACGCCGAACGGTGATCCTGGAGCGCAGGCGCTGCGTAGAAAGGCGAAACTCGCGGGAGGATCGCCTGATGAAGCGGACTATTCTGTTTGTGGCAGCGGTGCTGCTCGCGCACCCGGCTCTTGCCAACGCCGTGTCCGATGCGCGCGGCGTGTGGCTGCGTAACGACGGCAATGCGCGGGTCATGATCGCGCCGTGCGGCGACAAGCTGTGCGCCACCAATCTGTGGATCGGCGACACCAGCGGCGGCGAAGCGGTCGGCGACCGGCTGATCATGACGCTCAAGCCCGTCTCGGACAGCAAGCTCAGCGGCACCGCCTATGATCCGAAGCGGGGTCTGACCTATTCGATGACGATGCAGGTGAGCGCCAACAAGTTGACGACGCGCGGATGCGTGGTCGGCGGCCTCCTCTGCAAGAACGTCAACTGGACACCGGCAGACTGAACGGGCTTTGGCTTTAGTCCTTGATCTCACGCATGCCTTTTGCCGGTAGCCGCTTCCCGCTTTCTGGCAGTACGCCGGTGGCGGGGTAACGGGAGGATCGCTTATGCTTCGCTATGTTGTCGCTTATGGAGCGACACTGGTCATCTTTCTCGCTATCGACGCGGTGTGGCTGACCACGATGTCGCAGCGCCTCTACCGCGCTTATCTGGCGGACGTGCTGGCGCCCACCGTGAATCCCGCGCCGGCAGTGCTGTTCTATCTCGTCTATGTCGCCGGCATCGTGATCTTCGCCATTACGCCGGCGCTGGCCGGCGGGAAATGGACCACCGCGGCCGGTTACGGCGCGCTGTTCGGCTTCTTCGCCTACGCCACCTACGATCTGACAAACCATGCGACGATCAAGGGCTGGCCCGCGGTGATCACCATCGCGGATCTGGGCTGGGGTTCTCTGCTCACTGCGATCGCCGCGACCGGCGGATTTTGGATCACGCGGTACTTCTTCGACTAAGGATGATCCGCACCTCGCTCGGCGAGGTTCGACATCAGAAGCCCGATGAATACGACCAGCGTGGCGGCGCTGAGAATGTTGAGCCTCGCCATCGCCGCAATTTCGGCCGCCGTGTAGTCGGCGAGGGCAGGGCCGTACCATCGATCCGGCAGGAAATAAGCGGCAGCGCACAGCGCGACCATCGACAGGCCGAGCAGGCGCTCGGAAGGCCGGAACAGCGCGGCAGCGATCAGCGCGCATGGAAGCAGAAACATCTGCACGCCCGAGCCGACCCCCAGCGCCTTGGTCGCGAGGAACCCGTTGGCGATCCCCGCCAACGGCAGCAAGGCTCGCGCCGCCAGAGGATGGCGGCGGGACAAGGCCGGTATCGCCGCGAAGACCGGTGTCGAAAGGAATGTCAGCAGCGAGGGAGCAGTCTTTTCCAGACCGACGATCCACCACAGATAGAGCGGATAGAAGGGCTGGTTCCAGGCGACTACCAGGGCGATCCAGTTGGCCGCCTGCGACCGCGGATCGTCATGGGCGGCGTAGGCCTCGATCCGCTCCCACATAAGCCGGGCGGCCCGCATGGCTCAGCCGACGGGCCGCAGCCGGTAATGGCTGACGCCCCACTCGGCACCGCCCGCATGGCCGAACAGCCCTTCCGTCGCGAGGTAGAAAAGGCGCCAGCGCCGCAGCCATAGACCGGCATCCGAACCGTAGACCTGCCGTAGAAGCGGCTCGATGCGCTCGCGGTTGGCATCGAAGCGCGCCAGCCAGTCGCGTGCGGTGCGCGCGTAGTGGACGCCGCTCCAGCGCCAGTCCTGTTCGACCGTGAAACAGTCGGGGAAATGGCCGATCAGGCCATGGCTCGGCATGACGCCGCCAGTGAAGAAATGCTGTGCGATCCAGTCGGCGTCGTCGCGATGGTCGAAGCGGTAGGGGCTGTCGCGATGGCTGAACACATGGACGAACAGACGGCCGTCGGCGTTCAGCCAGTCGCGGATGCGGGACAACAGACCGTGCCAGTTCGCCATGTGCTCGAACATCTCGACGGAGACGACGCGGTCGAATCTCTGCTCGGGCTGGAAGTCGTTCATGTCGGCCGTCCGCACCTCCACGTTTCGCAGTCCGCGCGATGCCGCCTGCGCCACGATATGGCGGCGTTGCGGCGCGGAGTTTGAAACGGCCACAATACGGGCGTGCGGGAAACGCTCCGCCATGAAAAGCGTCAGCGAACCCCAGCCGCAGCCGAGTTCGAGGATCGACTGGCCGTCGCACAGGTCGGCATTGTCGACCGTCCGCTCCAGCGCGGCTATTTCGGCAGCCGCGAGGTCCTCGCGCCCGGTGTCGTAGAAGCAGCAGGAGTATTTGCGGCGCGGCCCGAGCGTCAGGCCGAAGAATTCGGGCGGCAGTTCGTAATGCTGCTCGTTGGCGCTGGCGGCGTGCTCGGCTATCGGATGGTTCGTCATGTCTTTGGCGAAGCCGGCTTCGCCGTCCGGCGTCGCGCGCGCCAGGCGGCGGCGCGTGCGTCCGACCAGGAAGTCGATGCCGAGACGCGTCGCCCCATCGGGCAAGGGGGTGCGTTCCACCGCGCGTGTCGCGGACGAGATAAAGCTCACGATCGTCTCCCTTCGACGGATGCCGCCCCCCTGGGCGGGCCTGGCCAGAATGCGTTGACGCGTTGCTGGTAGCGGCGGAAACGGTCGCCGCGCGAGCGCAGCATGTGTGCCTCCAGCGGCGGGATGCCCGACACATGTACCAGCAGCCAGTACATCAGCGCCGGGCCGGCCTGGGCCAGCCACCCCCAGCCATAGGTGCCTGACGTGTTGATCGCGATCGCCGCATAGGCCAGCCATCCGAGCCATTCGAAGAAATAGTTGGGATGGCGCGTCAGACCCCAAAGCCCGACGTCGCAGACGAGGCCGGCATTGGCCGGGTTGGCCCGAAACGCGGCCAGTTGCCGGTCGGACAGGGCCTCGCCGGCCACGGCGACGAGCATCAGCGCTATGCCGATACCGTCGCCTACCGACGGAAAGGCGGCGGGATTGTGCGCGGCGGCCATGATCGAAAGCACCAGCACGAAGGCCACCGCAGCCTGTATCTGGAGGAACAGGAACAAGCGTGAGCGAAAGGCCGGCCCCCATTCGGATTTGAGCTGGGCGTAGCGGGGATCGTCCCTGTCGCTGCCGGCGGTGCGGACGGCGATATGGAGACCGAGGCGCAGCGACCAGATGAGCGCCAGCAGGGCGACCAGCCATTGCCGCGTCGTCGTCTCGGCGCCGAAGGGGCCGCCGAGGGCCGCGGCGGCGCCGAACAGACCGACCGCGAGCGACCACGTCGCGTCGATCCAGCCGGACTTGCCCGTCGTGATCGCGACGAGGCAGGATATGGCCATCGCAATCGAGAGACCAATGGCAAGCGCGGCGGCAAACAGCGCCATGACCGTGCCCTCAGGCGCTGAACAGCGGCTGGAACATCCGCCCGAAGAAACCGCGCAGGCGGATGCCACCCTCCACCGCGGCGATGCAGATGCATTCGCCCGTCTCGTCGACCACCGGCTGGTGGTCGACCTCGGAATCCGCCTCGTCCATGTCGCCGGGTTCGTAATGGCCGCGCGCATCGCGGAACGACCCCTTGAGCACCTGCGTGTACTCGAAGCCTGAATGCGTGTGTTCCGGCAGCCTGCGTCCCGCTGCAACCTTAAGCAGCATGACATTGGCCTTGGGATCGTCGGCGAGGGTGACCCGGCTCCGGCGCACGCCGGGTCCGATCCAACGCCATGGGCCCACTTCGCAATCGTCCAGCGCCTCTGGAAGGCGTATGCCGACTTCGGCGCGAGAAAGCCTTCGCGGCTGCGCCGGGATAGCGCGACTTGCGGCATCCGCATCGATCCTCGACATCAGCGCGTCGAACGCGCCGTCGCCAAGCTTCTCGGCTGGAAGATCGTCCAGGAACGCGCCGCCAAGAGCCTCGAAATCCGCGACGCGTGCGGCACAGGCCGTGCAGTCGCCGACATGGATGGCGACGACCACCCGCGGGCCGGCCTCCAGAGTGCCGCTGGCGTAGCGGAGCAGCGTTTCGTCGCTGGGATGGTGCTTGATCATACGAGGTCGTCCAGGATTGCGCGCAGGCGGTTGAGTGCCAGCCGGGTGCGTGATTTGACGGTGCCGAGCGGGATGCCGAGGTCGCGGGCAATTTCGGACTGCGCCTTGTCGCCGAAATAGGCCATGCGAAGGATTTCCGCCTGCTCGCCAGGCAGCATGGCGATCGCCGCGCGAACGCGTTCATCGCGCTCTGCCGCCATGATTGAGGCTTCGGCCGAAGCGGGTTCTTCCGGCTCGTCCGACGGATCGAGCGAATCTGCGGCGGAAGGTCTTCCCTCGCGCCGCAGCCGATCGATCCTGACGTTGCGGGCGATCGTGAAGATCCATGTCGACACGCCGGCTCGAAGCGGGTCGAAGTAGGACGCCTTCTTCCAGACGAGAAGCATGGTCTCCTGCGCGAGGTCCTCGGCCACCGGGGACGTCATGCCCGAGCGCATCATGAAGGACTTCAGTCGCGGAGCGTAGTAGTCGAACAATTTCGCGAAGGCGGAGCGGTTGCGTTCGCCGGCGACGGCGGCCATCAGCCTGGCGCCTTCCTCCGCCGAAAGAGACGTTTCCTGCTTGCGCATCGTCATGGGCACCTCGACCGTTGCGGGATCGAAGGCGATAAGGATCGTGTCGGGCCTGAAACAGTATCCGGGTGCATTCATGGGCCTTGTTACGCACCAACCCTTCCATCGGATCACGGCGACGGTGATCCGGATCGGCCGGAGCTGCGTAGAAACTCACGCTATGGGAGGACGCCCCTCCTGTTCCAGAGGATTTCGCAGGGGAAGCATGACGGTGCAAGCAATGTCTACCGATTCAAGCCACCCGCTGAAGATCGCGGTCGTCGGGAGCGGCATCTCCGGCCTTTCGGCTGCCTGGCTGCTGTCCTCGCGGCACGAGGTTTCGTTGTTCGAGGCGGAAAAGCGCATCGGCGGCCACAGCAACACCGTCGACGCGGGGCACAGTTTCGTCGACACCGGCTTCATAGTCTACAACGAACAGACCTATCCCAATCTGACAGCGCTGTTCGATCATCTCGAAGTGCGCTCCAAGCCTTCGGACATGTCGTTCGCCGTGTCGCTCGACGGCGGCCGGCTGGAATATTCGGGTACCGGCCTTGCCGGCCTACTGGCGCAGCCTTCGAATGTTGCGAGCCCGCGCTTCTGGCGCATGATGCGTGAACTGCTGCGCTTCTACAGGCAGGCGCCCGCCGACATCGCGGCGGCCGGCGACATCAGCCTCGCGGACTATCTCGATGCTAAAGGTTACGGCTCGGCGTTCCGAGACGACCACCTTTATCCGATGGCGGCCGCCATTTGGTCGACACCGTCGGCGGAGATCGGCAACTATCCAGCCGCTGCCTTCATCCGCTTCTGCGACAATCATGGGCTGCTCAAGCTGACGGGACGGCCGGTCTGGCGTACCGTCGAAGGCGGAAGCCGCCAATATGTGAAGCGCCTGGCCGCGAGGCTTCAGGGCAAGGTCTTCGCCGGATGCGGCATTCGTTCGATCGCGCGCAGGGCTGGCGGAGCGTGGCTGACGGACGCCGAGGGGATCGTGCGGCGCTTCGACCATGTGGTGATCGCCACGCATGCGGACCAGGCGCTCCGTATGCTCGCCGACGCGCGCCCCGACGAGACCGCCATCCTGGGACGTTTCGGCTATTGCCGCAACGAGGCCTGGCTGCACTCGGATCCGTGCCTGATGCCGCGCCGGCATAGGGCGTGGTCGAGCTGGAACTATCTCGCCGAGGGGCGAGGGGAAACGCGGAAACTGTCGGTCACCTACTGGATGAACCGGCTGCAGGGACTGCCGGACGATACGCCCTTCTTCGTCACGCTCAATCCGACTGTCGAGCCGGAGCCGTCCTCGGTAGTCTGTCGCAATACCTACGAGCATCCGGTCTTCGACGCTGGCACCGCACTGGCCCAGCGCTCGCTGTGGTCGCTTCAGGGCATTCGCAACACGTGGTTCTGCGGTGCCTATTTCGGCGCGGGCTTTCACGAGGACGGGCTGCAGTCCGGGCTGGCGGTCGCCGAGGCTCTCGGCGGGGTCCGGCGTCCATGGGCGGTCGCGGACGAGTCGGGCCGCATCCACATCTCCGTCGCGCCGCCGCGCAGCGATGCCGTGGCCGCGTGATGGGTGTTCTCCACTCCGCGCTCTACGCCGGCAGCGTTATGCACCAACGGCTGCGGCCCAGGCGTCACCGGCTGCGCTACAGCATGTTCTACCTTTTGATCGATCTGGACGAGATCGACGCGCCTGGGATGCGGCCGCGGCTGTTGTCGCGCAACCGGTTCAACCTGTTTTCCTTCTATGACCGCGACCATGGCGACGGCTCCGGCGTTCCGCTGCGGGCCTATGTCGAGCGCCATCTACAGGCGGCCGGCATAGAGACCGGCGGCGGAGCGATAAGGCTGCTCGCCATGCCGCGCATGCTGGGCTACGCCTTCAATCCGCTCAGCATCTACTTCTGCCACGACCGCCGGGGCGAGGTCGAAGCCATCCTGTACGAGGTCAACAACACCTTTGGGCAGCGCCACAGCTACCTCTTTCCGGTGGATCACCATCAAGGGACTGCAATCGAGCAAAGCTGCGCGAAGCGCTTCTACGTGTCGCCGTTCATGGACATGGCGATGCGCTACCGCTTTCGCGTTCAACCCCCGGCGGAAGAATTTTCGCTGCACATCACCTGCAGCGACGGGGAGAGTGCCTTGCTCGTCGCGGCCTTTTCGGGCAAGCGGCGTTCGCTCGACGACGCAGCGCTGGCAAAGGCCTTCCTCGCCTACCCGCTGATGACGCTCAAGGTCATCGCCGGCATTCACTGGGAGGCG
>JAEUMA010000642.1 GCA_016793565.1 Rhizobiaceae bacterium | reverse complement strand
CGGCTTCCTGTCGGAGAACGCCGCCTTCGCGGAGGCGCTGGAGAAGGCGGGTGTGGCCTTCATCGGCCCGCCGGTCAAGGCCATCCAGGCGATGGGCGACAAGATCACCTCGAAGAAGCTGGCCGCCGAGGCCGGCGTCTCAACGGTGCCGGGGCATATGGGCCTGATCGAGGATGCCGAGGAGGCGGCGCGCATCGCCGCTTCCATCGGCTATCCCGTCATGATCAAGGCTTCGGCCGGCGGCGGCGGCAAGGGCATGCGTATCGCCTGGAACGACAAGGAGGCGCGCGAGGGATTCCAGTCTTCGAAGAACGAGGCGAAATCCTCCTTCGGCGATGACCGCATCTTCATCGAAAAGTTCGTCACCCAGCCGCGCCATATCGAGATTCAGGTGCTGGGCGACCAGCACGGCAACCTCGTCTATCTCGGCGAGCGCGAATGCTCGATCCAGCGCCGCAATCAAAAGGTCATCGAGGAGGCACCCTCGCCCTTCCTGGACGCAGCCACCCGCAAGGCGATGGGCGAGCAGGCAGTCGCTCTTGGCAAGGCGGTGGGCTATTTCTCGGCCGGCACGGTGGAATTCATCGTCGATGGCGAGCGCAATTTCTATTTCCTCGAGATGAACACCCGCCTGCAGGTCGAGCACCCCGTGACGGAGCTGATCACCGGCCTGGACCTTGTCGAGGAGATGATCCGCGTCGCTGCCGGCGAAAGGCTTCGTTTCACGCAGGACGACGTGAAACTGAACGGCTGGGCGATCGAGAGCCGCCTCTACGCCGAAGACCCCTACCGCAACTTCCTGCCGTCGATCGGCCGGCTGACGCGATACCGGCCGCCGGAGGAAGGCGTGCAGGCCGGCGGCACGATCGTGCGCAACGACACCGGCGTATTCGAGGGCGGCGAGATCTCGATGTATTACGACCCGATGATCGCCAAGCTCTGTACCTGGGCGCCGGATCGAGCGACGGCGATCAACGCGATGGCCGATGCGCTCGACGCGTTCGAGGTGGAAGGCATCGGCCACAATCTGCCCTTCGTGTCGGCGGTGATGGGCCACGAGCGGTTCCGCGAGGGGCGGCTCACGACGGCCTTCATCGCCGAGGAATGGCCGGACGGCTTTCACGGCACGACGCCGTCACAGGAGGAGGTTCGCAAACTCGCCGCCGTCGCGGCCTTCGTTAACCAGCGTGTTCAGAAGCGGGCTGTGCTGATTTCCGGCGTGCTCGCCAACCATCCCCGTAGCGTCGGCCGCGACTGGGTCGTGACGCTGGCCGGATCAGAGGCAGCAGTGAACCTGCGCGAGGAAGGGGGCCATACGGTCGTGGCCTTCGGGGACGCGCCGTCGCTGGCGGTTTCCGGCGACTGGCTGCCCGGGCGTACGCTGGCCACGTTCCGTGTCGGCGGCGAGACCATGCACGTCAAGGTCTCGCCGGCAGGCTCAGGCTACCGCCTGCGGTGGCGCGGCATCGACGCCGTCGCGCGGGTCCGCACGCCGCGCAGCGCTGAACTGGCGCGGCTGATGCCGGAAAAGCTGCCGCCGGACACGTCGAAGATGCTGCTTTGCCCCATGCCGGGCGTGATCACGTCGATCACGGTGGCGGAGGGCGATACGGTCGAGGCCGGCCAGGCGCTCGCCACCGTCGAGGCCATGAAGATGGAGAACGTGCTGCGCGCCGAGCGCCGCGCCACCGTCAAGCGGATCGCGGCCAGTGCCGGCGCCAGCCTGGCGGTGGACGAGCTGATCATGGAGTTCGAGTAGGCGCCATGATCACGCTGTTGCGATCCTTCACACCCCCCTCTGGCCTGCCGGCCATCTCCCCCTCAAGGGGGGAGATTGGCAGCTTCAATGC
>JAEUMA010000625.1 GCA_016793565.1 Rhizobiaceae bacterium | reverse complement strand
TGCCGTTCGCCATACCGGGCCTGGCCAATCTCTGGCTCATCGCCACCAAGGATACGGCGCTGCTGGCCGTCGTCGGCTTCAACGAACTGACGCAGGAGACCCGGCAGGCGGCCGCGGCCACGAAAGCCTACTTCACCTTCTATATCGCGGCAGGCGCGCTCTACCTCGCGCTCACCCTGTTCTCGGGCGTGATCATCCGGCGTATCGAGCAATGGGCGCGTCGCGGCATACCGCCGATGGGGGGCGCGCACTGATGGCCGCCACTTCCGTCGGTCCCGTCCGCCAGCAGGTGTGGTTGCAGCCGCATCGCATCGTTCTGCTGGCCATTGCCGCGGCGCTGGTGGCTGCCTGCGCCATTTTCATGCGCTGGGATTGGATTCCGGCCTATTCAGGGCTGGCGCTGCAGGGCCTGTGGCGCACGATCTGGATCCTGGTCGTCACCTGCGTGCTCGGCTTCCTGATCGCGGTTCCGCTCGGCCTGGCGCAGGCCGCGGGTCCGTTCTATCTGGCTTGGCCGGCCAAGGCGTTCTGCACCGTCATCCGCGGCACGCCGCTGCTCTTGCAGCTCTGGCTGCTCTACTACGGGCTCGGCTCTCTGTTCCCGCAATTCCCGTGGCTCCGCAGTTCCGAGCTTTGGCCGTATCTGCGGCAGGCCTGGCCCTATGCGGTGCTGGCGCTGACGTTGTCCTTCGCCGCCTATGAGGGCGAGGTGATGCGCGGCGCCTTCGCCGGCACGCCGCGCGGGCAACTGGAAGCGGCGCGCGCCTTCGGCATGCGGCGTTTCACCGCGTTTCGGCGCATATGGCTACCACAGGCGGTGCACCGCGCCCTGCCGACGCTGGCAGGCGAAACCGTGCTGCAGCTCAAGGCCACGCCGCTGGTCGCCACGATCACCGTCATCGACCTTTATGCCGTCTCGTCGCGGGTGCGGCAGGACACATTCCTCGTCTACGAGCCGCTGCTGCTCCTCGCCCTGTTCTACCTGGTGCTGACAGCCCTCATCGTCGGCGCCTTCCGCTGGTTCGAGCGGCGTATCCCCAGCCGCATCGGCTGACTTGGCTGGAACGACTACGAAAAGCCCGCTAGGAAGTAGTCGGGTTTGCTAATTTAGGGCTTCTGGCAGGGGGAAAGCGCATGGCGCAGGCTGAATCACGCGACAATACCGGAACCAACGCATATTTGCGGCCCATCGAGGGCAATTCGCGCTGGACGGGAACGCTGGCGTTCAACATCGTCGATCTGAACAACGAGGCGGAGCTCAGCGCTTTTAATCGCGAGAGCCAGCTCTCCGCCCAGAGCGAGGGCACCGAATTCAAGCCGATGGTGCAGGACTTCCCGTCCTTCTGGCGCGACGAAATCGCCGTGGCCGTCAGTCTGCTGCGCGACATTATTAACCTCGACATCGTGCTGACCAACGACATCAACGCCGACTATCTGATCGGCGAGGAACAGGGCGGGCTGGGCGTCGCCGATTTTCCCGCAAACTATCCTGACGGCAGTGGGCGCGGGCGCGCTTTCGTTGGCTTCAACATCGGCGCGGAGTCGCATCTGGCGCAGCCGGAAGCCGGCGGCGGCTCCGACCGTTTCCAGACCATCATCCACGAATTCGGCCACACGCTCGGCCTCGGCCACCCGCATGACGACGGCGCCGGAACCACGCTGGCACCAGGTCTGCAGCCCGGCGGCGACGGCTTCAGCAACTCCGCGCCCTATCTGCAGAGCCAGACCATGATGTCCTATACCGCGCCGCCCGGCATCGGCGACCAGGACTACGGCTTCGGCCGTTCGGTCACGCCGATGGCGCTCGACATCGCCGCGCTGCAGAACATCTACGGCGCCAATACCTCGACGCGCACCGGCGACACGATCTACCGGCTGACCGATGCGGGAACGGCCGCGCTCGACCTCGACAGTTCGGACGGCACGATCTCGATCGGCCGCGCCTATTATGGCATCTGGGACGCCGGCACCAGCGACACCGACACCATCGTCTATGACGGCGGCGGCAACGTGCTGATCAACCTGCTCGCGGCCACGCTGACCGGCTCGCCGGATGCCGAGGTTACCGAGATCATCTCAGCCCTGCAGGGCACGGGGCGCTTCAACGAGCTCAACGAAGCGACGCGCGCCGAACTGACCGACGCCAACATCTCGGCCGGGGGCTTCTTCTCGTCCGTGCTCGATTCCGGCGGCGGCCGCATCCAGGGCGGCTTCTCGATTGCCAAGGGCGTGATCATCGAGAACGCGGCCGGCGGCGCCGGCAACGACACCCTGCTCGGCAACGCGGCGGCCAACCAGCTCACCGGCAATGGCGGCAACGACCTGCTCATCGGCGGCGGCGGCAACGACCGCCTCGTCGGCGGTGGCGGCGACGACATCATGATCGGCGGGACCGGCACCGACACCGCGGTCTTCACGGGCACGCGGATCAGCTACACGGTGCAGCAGTCGGGCGACGACGTCAGCGTGCAGGGCGGGGACGGATCCGACGGGCTGAAGGGCGTGGAGGCGCTACAGTTCGACGACACCTTCGTGTTCTTCGATGATCGCCGCATGTCCACCGACGGCGCCAAGACCGTGGCCTATGTCTATGAGGCCGGCCTCAACCGCAACGGCGCGATCGATCTCGGCGGCCTCAATTTCTGGATCGACAAGCGCGAGCAGGGTCTCAACGAGCACGACCTGTCGCAGGCGTTCCTCAATTCGAACGAATTCCGCTCGGCCTTCGGCGATCCCGGCACGCTTGGCGACCGGGAGATCGTCGAGGTGCTCTACCGCAACGTGCTCAACCGCGAGGGCGAGCAGGGCGGCGTGGATTTCTGGGTCGAGGTGCTCAGCAATCCAAGCTACGACCGCGCCGACCTCCTGCTGTCCTTCGCCCGCAGCGGCGAAAACCTCGAAGGCTCCGCCTTTGTCGGCAGCCTGTTCGAGGCGCAGCCGGGCATATGGCAATTTGCCGACGAGGTTGCCTGACCCTCGGCTCGCGCGCGGCGCTCCGTCCCCGGGCGGGCGCCGCTCTAGTTGCCCGGCACCTGATAAGGCCGGCGTGAAAAGGGCAGCGGCGGAATCGGCTCGGGCGGCAGCGTGATCGTGCCGACCGCCTCGCCCTGCACGAAGTGAAGATCCGCGCCGAACCGCCGCGCCAGCGCCTTCATCGCCAGGTTCTGCGGATGCGTGGTCACCAGCAGCCGCGTATAGCCCATCGCGCGCGCATGCGCGATGGTGCGCTCGAAAAGCCGGCCGCCGATACCCCGCTTCTGCCAGGCCCGCTCCACGCTGAAGGCTATCTCGCCGGTCGGCGGCACGAGATCGGGACGCTCGTGGATTTCCGCCGCCCCCAGCACGCGGTCGTCCTCGACACAGGCCACCACCGTCACGCCGTCGCGGAAGCAGCGCTCGGCATAGGCGCGCATCTGCTCGTCGCTGGCGGCGCCGTTGAAGCGATCACGGCGACTGCCGCGGTCGAGCCGCAAAAGGTGCTCGCCGAAACGGCAGCGGTCGGAAGGCCGCAACTGGCGTATCTGTCCTGGCGGAGAGGTCGCCGGGTCCATGCGCATCTCGCTGCGGGCCAAAGGCCCGCGTCAACATCTCCCGACGCAAGCAATATTGTGCGGCGCAGCATGAAATTCAACCCCTCCCCGCGATTGGAGCGCGCGGCTATTTGGAGGAAAGGCCGGCGGGGAACGGTGCTGCGGGGCGGGTAGCCTCGCCCGCCGATCCGCGCCGGCGCGGAAAAAGCCTGAAGCCGGAGCGCCGCTTGACGAATCCCACCTGGGTGCCGCGGAAGACCAGCCCCATCCGCGCGAACAGAAAGGCGGCGGCCAGGGCTCCAGCGAAGCCGAGCCCGAAGCCGGCGACGACGTCGCTCGGATAGTGCGCGCGCGTCACCACCCGGGTCAGGCTCACCAGCACGGCGAAGGGGATGACGAATACCCTGGTGGAAGGAAACAGCAGCGCCACGATCGCCGCGAAGGCGCCCATCGTCGCCGAGTGACCGGAGGGGAAGCTGCTCAGGTCGTCGTCGAAGTAGTTGGGCTCGAAATGGAAGGCGCCCAACTCGTCGAAATAGCGCATGCGCGCGCGGCCGAAGACCGACTTCAGGTAGATCTGCACCAGGCCGCTCAGGCCGATCCCGACCAGCACCAGGAAGGCGAGCGCGGTCCAGTTGGCGAGCAGAGCCTTTCCGCGCCGCGGAAGCTTCGTCCAGTCTATGAGACAGGCGGCCGCCACCACAGCGGTCGCCGGCAGCAGATACCATCCGGAAAGGCCGACGTCGGTGAGATGGAGCGCCGGGATCAGCAGCCACAGCGGCCAGGAATGGCGAAGTTCGCCGGCGATCTGGTCGACGGTCAGCATCAGGATAGCGATCGCCGCGACCCAGGCCAGCGGCCAAAGCCAGGAAATCCGCACCGCGATGGAGGGCCGCGTGCGCCAGCGGGCGAACGCGCGCTCGAACATCGCATCCAGGTTGCGCCAGGCGCGCCGCGCCGTCGAGACGACCTGCAATCGCGGTTTTGATGCGCCCGCGTCCATCCCGATTCCCCGCCTGTCCTTTCGTTACCTTACCACTCTGTACAGCCCAAGCGACAACTCCTGGCCTGACGAATAGTTGACGCCTTCGATCGTCGTAAGAGCCTCTATGGCGCCGGCAGAGGCGGCCGCCGCGCTCAGTTCCGCCTGCCGCGACGTCGGCGACAGCACAAGCGCGCAGCGCGGATCGGCCGCGAGGGCCGCGGCGGCCCCGGCGATGTCGGTCAGCTGCGTGGCCGTACCCGCCAGAAAGACCAGGCTCGGTTCGTGGAAGCCCACCGCCGCCAGCGTCGCGTTGTCGCAGGTCTTGTTCGCCTCGACCGCGGCGGCGATTCGCGGCGACAGCCACATCCTGTCGATCGACGGCAGTACCTGCCAGAAGATCAACGCATAGGCGATAGCGGCCGAGACGGCGGCCAGACCGATGCGCGATGCCGGCAGGGCTATCTCGCGGGGAAAGGCGAGCACACCGGCCGCAATCACCGCCAGCGCGGCGAGGAAGCCCGCGAAGGACCAGCCGGAACCGACATAGACGGGCAGCACCATGGCCGCTGCGGCGAGCCCCGCCGTCACCGCCACATGGCCGAAGGCAGCGACGAGCCGCAGCCATCGCTGCCAGCGCCAGAGGTCGTCGCGCGTGGGAGACGGAACGAGCGTCGAGGCCCATCCGGCTAACAGCGCCAGCCCCGGATAGGCCGGCAGCACGTAGTGCGGCAGCTTGGTCGGCACGAGCTCCATGGCGAGCCAGAACGGAATGTACCAGGCCAAGCAGAAGAGCAGGCGCGGGTCGGTCTTGGCACGGGTCATCGCCAGCAGGCCCGCCGCCACCCCGAGCACGCCGAACGGCCAGTAGAACAGCGCATAGGTGATCACATAATAGCCCGGCGGGGCGCCATGCGACTCCTCGCCCGACGCCACTTTGCCGAGCAGATCCTTGCCGACGGATTCCGACCAGAAGGCACCGCCACTCTTCCAGGTGATGAGGATCAGCCAGGGCAAGGCGATCGCCAACGTCAGCAGCACGCCGGGCAGCGGACGCAGGTCCCGCAGCCAGCGGCGGTCGCGGTCGAAGATGACGATGGTGGCGACGGTCAGCGCCGCCAGCAGCGGCGTGATCGGCCCCTTGATCAGGATGCCGCAGCCCTGCGCGGCCCAGAACAGCCAGGGCAGCCCGGGCGTGATCGGCCTGCCTTCGCGGCCGGCGACGTAGATCAGCCCCAGCGCCGCCTGCGCGGCCACCGAGAAGAACAGGAGCATCGCGTCGGTCTTGGCGACCCGGCCTTCGAAGGCGCAGGCAAACAGCGTCGCCAGCACCAACCCGCCGACAAACCCGGCCTGCGAACCCAGCAGGCGCGCGCCGGCCCAGGCCAGCGTCAGCACCGCGCCGAGCACGCCGAGCACCGAGACGAGGCGGTACACCCAGATCGGCGCCGAGGCGCCCTCGCCGCTCACCGCGACGGCGGCCGCCTGCAGCCAGTAGATGCCGATCGGCTTCTTGTAGCGGACCTGGTCCTGAAAGCGGATGTCGAGATAGTCGCCGCTCTCCGCCATCTGCTTGGTGGCCTGCACGAAGCGCGCCTCGTCGCGATCGATCGGCGGCACCGCGACGATGCCGGGCACCGTCACCAGCAGGCTGAAGAATGCGAGCAGCACCAGCATCAGCGGCGTCATGCCGCCGCGCCTGTCCATCGCCTGCCCGCCCTGCATCGCGCTAGCCTTCGGCCGGACCGGCCGATTTGCGCTCGTTCGCGATCAGCCAGAGATTGCGGATGTAGATGACGAGGCCGAGCGCCTGCCCGGCGATGAAGACCGGATCCTGCCGATGGATCGCATAGATCAGAAGCAGGCCGCCGCCGAACAGCGAGAAGAACCAGAACGCCACCGGCAGAACGCTGCGCCGCGCGCGCTCGGAAGCCACCCACTGCACGACGAATCGCATGGTGAAACAGAGCTGGGCGAAGAAGCCGAGAACCACCCAGCCGCTGAACTGCTCGACGAAGACGGTGTGGAGCCAGGTCGAGAGCTGCTGGAACATATCAGTCATGGTTTATTTCCTCGGGATGGGGCATCGCCCGGCGGCGCCTGCGGAGCCACCAGACCCCCATCAGGTCCAGCGCGCCGCGAAGCCCGCGGTCGAGCACCCCGTAGTTCGACTTGCCGTGCCGGCGCGGACGGTCGACGACGTCGCGGTGGACCACGCCCAGCCCCTCCTGCATCACCAGCGCCGGCAGGTAGCGATGCGTGCCGTCGAAGAAGGGAAGCCGCCGCAGAACGTCCGTGTGTACGGCTTTCAGACCGCAGCCGGTGTCGCGCGTGTTGTCCTTCAACACCGCGCCGCGCAGGCCGTTGGCGAAGCGCGAGGCGAACTGCTTGAGGCGGGTGTCCTTGCGCCGCAGCCGCTGACCCGCCGCCAGCCCCACTTCCGGCCCGCCTGCAAGCAGCGCATCCACCAGCACCGGCAGCGCGGCGGGATCGTTCTGGCCGTCGCCGTCCAGCGTCGCCACGACCGCGCCGCGCGCGGCGAGCGCGCCCGAGCGCAACGCCAGGCTCTGTCCGGCGGAGCGCGCATGGCGGATGTGGCGTACGGCGAATGGCCGCTCTCTCGCCTGCGTGGCAAGCACAGCCGGCGTATCGTCGGTGGAGCCGTCGTCCACCACCACGATCTCGAACGAACGCCCCGCCAGCGCCGTAGCGATCTCGTCGATCAGCTGTGGCAGGTTTGGCGCCTCGTTCTTGCAAGGGATGACGACGGAGATCGCCGGGGAGCTTGTGTTCGCCATCGGCGGGCAGACCGTCAGAGCGCGTCTGCCTGGAGTTCGGCCCGCCAGTGGCCGATCCGCTGCCGCAGCGCCATGCCTTGCGGATAGGGCGCGGTCTCGCCGTCGAAGGCTTCGAGGACCTCGAAGGAGAAGCCATCGCCGCCGGCGGCGTTCCATTCGGCCTGCATGGCCTTATTGGCCGAACCGCCCTGACGCAGCTCGAACCACAGCCGCGTCTGGATCGTGGAGACGTTCGGCGCGGCGCCGACCCAGCGATGGCCGCTTGCCGCGCTGCGCACGGCGAAGACGCCGCCGGACGGCTTCTGCTGCTTGTAGGCGGCCAGTGCCGCCTTCCTGTCCGGGCCCTTCATGGAACCGCTTCCTTCGAGTTCGTTCCGCGATCTAGCACCGATCGGTTTGTTCACCAAGCGCGGCAAAAGCGCGGCCGGCTGCTTTTGATCCGAAATGTGACCGCGCAATTGCGGAACCATCCCTTTGCGCGGGGGTTTGGCAATCAGCTGCATGAAGCAGTCCAAGGAGACAGTGATATGAAAACGATCATGCTTGCCGCCCTGGCGCTGGGAATGAGCGGCGTTGCCGCAATGGCGCAGGAGACATCGTCCACAAGTCCCCGCGCGGAAGACGCTATGCATATGCCGGACACCTGGCAGGGGCCGATCGGCGATGCGTTCTACACGGACAATACCTGGACAACGCTTCGGCCCGAAGCGGAGATTACCACGCGCTGGACCGCTCTGAACGACGAGCAGAAGGCGCAGGTTAAGGCGGATTGCGCCGACATCGCGGCGACCAATCCGGCCATGACCACCGATCCCGACACCACTAAGCCGAGCACCAACGGCAGCGTCTCCGGCAGTAGCCAGGGCGGCCTCAAGGAATTGTGCGCCTGGGTGAAGAACATGTAGCTCTGACGCCACTTGTCGGCATGCATCGCCCCGGCCCCTCGGCCGGGGCGAACCTATGCGGACCTGAAACTCTCCCGACTTGACAGGCGACCCGCGCAGGGATTGACCGGCGGCTTCAACAGGCGAGGCTGCTATGCTGCCGTGGATCGAGATCGACAAGGCCCGCGTTCCCGGTGGCGGAGAGCTGCGCCTCAAAAGGCGCGGCGCCGAATTTTCCATCATGCTGGGCTCCAACGAACTGATGAACAGCAGGCTCAGCGGTTCCGAGGAAACCTTGGCGAGCCTCGCTTGTGCATGCGTGGCACAGGATCGGTCAGCCGTGATCCTCATCGGCGGCCTCGGCATGGGGTTTACCCTGCGCGCGGCGCTTCAGGCGCTCAAGGCGGACGCGAGGGTGACGATCGCCGAGATAGTGCCGGAACTGGTCGGCTGGGCCCGCGGTCCGCTGGCGGAAATCTTCGCGGGATGCCTGGACGACCCGCGCGTGAGTGTGGAGATCGCCGACGTTGCCAAGCTGATCCGCAAGGCCGGCGATCAGTATGACGCGATACTGCTCGACGTGGACAATGGCCCGGACGGGCTTTCGCGGGAGGAGAACGACGCGCTCTACGACACAGCGGGCCTCGCGGCGGCACTCGCGGCGCTCAAGCCTGGCGGCGTGCTGGCCGTCTGGTCGTCGGCCCGCGACGGCGCCTTCACCGCAAGGCTGCGGCGGGCCGGTTTTCAGGTGGAGGAAAAGATGGCGCGCGCGCACGGCAAGCGCGGCGCGAAACATACGATCTGGCTCGCCGTTCGACCCCTCGCCTGACCTGCGATGCCGCCACAGGGCGTCAGCGCGCTTCCCACAATTCGTCCAGCAGGGCGCGGTCGTAGCCGGAACTCGCTCTGTAGAGCTGGCGCGAATAGGCGTGCTCGAAGCGACCCTCGGCCAGCGCGGTGCCGGCGCCGATTTCGAGAATACGGCCGCGATTCATCACCGCCACGCGATCGCACATATAGGCCACGACCGCGAGGTTGTGGCTGACCATGATCGAGGTGAAGCCGCGCTCGCGGCGCAGGCGCCGCAAAAGGTTCAGCACTTCGGCCTGTACCGAAACGTCGAGCGCGGAGGTTGGCTCGTCGAGCAGCAGGATGCGTGGCTCGAGAATCAGGGCGCGTGCGATCGCCACGCGCTGGCGCTGGCCGCCGGAGAGCTGGTGCGGGTAGCGGAAGCGGTGCTCGGGCTTCAGACCCACATCGGCCAGAACGCGCCGCACCCGTCCCTCCACGTCGTCGAGCCCGTGAATGATGGCCGGGTCGGAAAGCGACTTGTCCACCGTGTGGCGCGGATGCAGGGAGCCGTAGGGGTCCTGGAACACCATCTGCACAAGCCGCCGCTGCGGCAGGCTGCGGCGCATGCCGAACGTCTCGCCGCCGATGCGGATCGCCCCGCCATGGCTGGGAAACAAGCCGGCGAGGACGTTGAGCACGGTGGACTTGCCGGAGCCGGACTCGCCGACCAAGCCGAAGGCCTCGCCTTCCTGCACGTCGAAGGACACGTCCTGCAAGGCGAACAGCTGACGCGCGCCGGCGCCGAAGCTCACCGTCAGCCCGTCGATCTCGATTGCCTGCGCGCTCATTGCGCCCAGCTCGCGTCGCGTTGCAGGGTCGGCAGTTCCGGGCGGTCGTCGCCGAGACGGGGCACGGAGGCGAGCAGGCCGCGCGCATAGGGATGCTGAACCTTGTCAAGTTCGGAAGCGCGGCAGCTCTCTACCACCTTGCCGGCATACATGATCAGTACGCGGTCGCAGAAGGCTGCCACGAGTTGAAGGTCGTGGCTGATGAAGATCAGGCTCATGCCGCGCTCGCGCACCAGATCCTCCAGGATCGCCAGCACCTGCAGCTGGACGGTCACGTCGAGGGCGGAAGTCGGCTCGTCGGCGATCAGCAGGTCCGGCTTGGGGATCAGCATCATGGCGATCATCACGCGCTGGCCCATGCCGCCGGAAAGCTGGTGCGGATAGAGGTGGTAGACCGTTTCGGGATTGCGGATCTTCACCGCCTCCAGTGCCGCCAGCGTCTCGCGCTCGGCCTGGCGGCGGTCGCCGCCGACATGCAGGCGGTAGGATTCCTCGATCTGGTGACCGATCTTCATCACCGGGTTGAGCGAGAATTTCGGATCCTGCAACACCATCGAGATGCGCTTGCCGCGAATCTTGCGCAGGTCGCGCCCGCGCATGGTGGAGAAATCCTGCCCCATGAACGCGATGCGGTCGGCCCTGACCTGTCCCGGCCGCGGCACCAGGCCCATGATCGCGCGGCCCGTCAGCGACTTGCCGGAGCCGGACTCGCCGACGATGCCCAGCCTTTCGCGGCCGAGCGAGAAGGAGACGCCGCGCACCACGTCGACCGGCCCGCGGTGCGAGGGAAAGGTAATGCGCAGGTTCTGGACGTCGAGGACGGTGTCGCTCATGCGCGCTTCGGGTCCAGCACGTCGCGCAGACCGTCGCCCAGCAGGTTGAAGCCGAGGCTGACCGCGAAGATGGCCAGCCCCGGGATCGTCGCCACCCACCATTGGTCGAGCAGATAGTCGCGGCCCGTCGAGATCATGGCACCCCATTCCGGCAGGGGCGGCTGCGCGCCGAGGCCGAGGAAGCCGAGCCCAGCGGCGGTCAGGATAATGCCGGCCATGTCCAGCGTCATGCGCACCACAACCGAGGCAGTACAGAGGGGCACGATGTGGTGCCACAGGATGCGCAGCGGCGATGCGCCCTGCAGCCGCGCGGCGCGCACATAGTCGGTCTCGCGCAGCGTCAGCGTCTCGGCGCGGGCGATGCGGGCATAGGGCGGCCACGAGGTCAGCGCGATGGCGATGATGGCGCTTTCGAGCCCCGGCCTGATCGCCGCAACGAAGGCGAGAGCCAGCACAAGTCGCGGAAACGCCAGGAAGATGTCGGTGATGCGCATCAGCACGATGTCGAGCGGGCCGCCGACATAGCCGGAAACCGTGCCGACCAGAAGGCCGATCGGCACGACGATCGCCACCACCATGATGACGATGGTGAGCGTGATGCGCGCGCCGAAACAGATGCGCGAGAAGATGTCGCGGCCAAGTTCGTCGGTGCCGAACCAATGCTCGGCGCTTGGCGGCTGCAGGCGATTTCCCAGCGCCTGCGCGATCGGCGACTGCAGCGGAAGCACCGGCGCGAGCACGGCGACGACGATCAGCAGCAGCACGATCGCCAGACCCACCATGGCCAAAGGGTTGGCCCGGAAGGCCAGCCAGTTGCGGTACCAGTTGCCGAGCGAGGCCTGCCGGCGCGACGCCGGCTGGTCGGAGAGGAGCCAGGCGCGCGCGCTCATGCCCGCGCCCTGGGGTCGAGCAGGCGGTAGAGTGTGTCGCAGAACACGTTGAGGCACACGAAGATGGTGCCGATCAGGATGGTACCGCCCAGCACCGCGTTCATGTCGGCGTTGAACAGCGAGCGGGTGATGTAGAGCCCCAGGCCCGGCCAGGCGAACACCGTCTCGGTCAACACCGCACCTTCGAGCAGTGAGGCGTAGCTCAGCGCGATCACGGTGATCAGCGGGACCATAATGTTGCCCAGCGCATGGCGCCACACCACCCGCCGCTCCGGCAGGCCCTTGGCGCGGGCGGTGAGGATGTATTCCTGGTTGAGCTGTCCGAGCATGAAGGAGCGTGTCATCCGCGAGATGTAGGCGAGCGTCAGATATCCGAGCAGGCTCGCCGGCAGGATCAGGTGCGATATCGCGTTCCAGAACACGTCCCAGTCGCCGGCGAGCGCGCTGTCGACGGTGAGCAGCCCGGTGACAGGGTCGACCAGCCCGTCATAGGCGATGTCGATGCGGCCGGGACCGGCCACCAGGTCCAGCCAGGAGTAGAGCACCAGCAGGCCGACCAGCCCCATCCAGAACACGGGCATGGAATAGCCTATCAGCCCGACGATGCGCGTCAGATGATCGATCCAGCTTCCCTGGTGCGTGGCGGCGACCACCCCGAGCGGCACGCCGCAGAGCACGCCGATCAGCGTGGCGGCGGTCGCCAGTTCGAGCGTCGCCGGGAAGAACTGGCGCAGATCGTCGATCACCGGCTGCGAGGTGATGACGGAGGTGCCGAAATCGCCCTGCGCCACCTTGCCCAGATAGATCCAGAACTGCTGCCAGATCGGCAGGTCGATGCCGAGTTCCTGCCGCACCCGAGCATAGGTCTCGGCGGAGGCGCGGTCGCCCACCACCGCCAGCACTGGGTCGATCGGCATGACGCGGCCGATCAGGAAGGTGATGAAGATGAGGCCGAGCAGCGTCAGCGCGAGCGTGACCAGGAAACGGGCGAACTCGTAGGCGAAGCCC
>JAEUMA010000560.1 GCA_016793565.1 Rhizobiaceae bacterium | reverse complement strand
CTTGCGGCTGCCCGCGCCCGCCAGCAGGCAGCGGAACTGAAAATGGCCCGGACCAGCATTGTTGCACCCGATGACGGCGTGATTTCGGCGCGACTGGCGACCGTTGGCTCGCTGACGCAGCCCGGTCAGGAACTGTTCCGCCTGATTCGTGGTGGCCGGCTGGAGTGGCGTGCCGAAGTGCCGTCCGCCGAACTGGGCAAGTTGCAGGCGGGCATGCTGGCGCAGCTCACCGGGCCGGCCGGCGAGCGCGTCACCGGCAAGCTGCGTGCGGTGTCGCCCAGCGTCGATCCGCAGACCCGCAATGGCCTCGTTTTTGTCGATCTGCCGGCGTCGACCGCCGTGCGCGCCGGCGTCTTCGCCCGTGGCGAATTCGAGCTCGCTGCCCGGCCGGCAGCGACGCTGCCACAGTCGGCCGTCGTCCTGCGCGAAGGCTTCGCCTACGTTTTCCGTCTCGAAGGCGAGGATCGCGTCGCGCAGACCAAGGTGCTCACCGGCCGCCGTGTCGGCGAGCGCGTCGAAATTGTCTCCGGCCTGGCGGAGGGCGCGCGCGTCGTCGAATCGGGGGCGGCCTTCCTCGCCGATGGCGATGCCGTCAAGATCGTGACCGGCGGCGACGCCAAATGAACGTTTCTTCCTGGTCGATCCGGAACCCGATTCCGGCCATCCTCTTTTTCATCATGCTGACGCTGGCCGGCCTGATGGCTTTCAAGGCGATGAAGATCCAGCAGTTCATGGACATCGACCTGCCGACGGTGACCGTGACCGCCAGCCTGCCTGGCGCGGCGCCAGCGCAGATGGAAACCGAGGTCGCCCGCAAGATTGAGAACTCGGTCGCGACGCTGCAGGGCATCAAGCACATCTACACCAAGGTGCAGGACGGTACGGCGACGGTGACGGTTGAATTCCGTCTGGAAAAACCGACGCAGGAGGCGGTCGACGACGTGCGCGACGCCGTGTCGCGCATCCGTGCCGATCTGCCCGGCGATCTCAAGGACCCGGTGATCAGCAAGGTCAATCTCTCCGGCGCGCCCATCCTGACCTATACCGTTGCCTCGACGCGCATGGACGACGAGGCCCTGTCGTGGTTCGTCGACAACACCATCACCAAGGCCATGCTCAGCGCCCGCGGTGTCGGTGCTGTCTCGCGGGTCGGCGGTGTCACCCGCGAAATCCGCATCGAACTTGACCCGGCGCGCATGCTGGCGCTGAACGCCACCGCCGCTGACATCTCGCGCCAGCTCAAGCGCATCCAGCAGGAGGCGTCGGGCGGGCGCACCGAGGTGGGCGGCAGCGAGCAGTCGGTGCGCACCATTGGCACCGTGCAGACGGCGGCCGAACTGGCGGCGATGGACATCGTGCTGGCCGATGGCCGCCATGTCCGCCTCGATCAGGTGGCGACGGTGGCCGACACCGTTGGCGAACAGCGCACCGCGGCCTTGCTCAACGGCAAGCCGGTGGTCGGTTTCGAAATCACCCGCAGCAAGGGCGCCGGCGAACTCGATGTCGCAGCGGGCGTCACGGCGGTGCTGGACAAGCTGAAGGCCGAGCACCCGAATATCACCATCACCGAAGCTTTCAATTTCGTCGATCCGGTGATCGAAAACTACGAGGGTTCGATGGCGCTGCTGATCGAGGGCGCCATCCTCGCCGTCATCGTCGTCTGGCTCTTCCTGCGCGACTGGCGGGCAACCTTTGTCTCGGCCGCCGCGTTGCCGCTGTCGGCGATCCCGACCTTTGCCGTGATGTACCTGATGGGCTTCACGCTCAACGTCGTCACCCTGTTGTCGATGTCGCTGGTGGTCGGGATTCTGGTCGACGATGCGATCGTCGAGATCGAGAACATCATGCGCCACCTGCGCATGGGCAAGACGCCCTACCAGGCGGCGATGGAAGCGGCCGATGAAATCGGGCTGGCGGTGATCGCCACCACCTTTACGCTGATTGCCGTCTTCCTGCCCACCGCCTTCATGAGCGGCGTGCCCGGCAAGTTCTTCGTCCAGTTCGGCTGGACGGCAGCGATTGCCGTCTTCTTCTCGCTGGTTGTCGCCCGCATGCTGACGCCGATGATGGCCGCCTACATCCTGCGGCCGATTGTTCATGCCGAGCGCACGCCGCGCTGGCTGGGCGTCTATGAGGGCTGGGCGGCGTGGTG
>JAEUMA010000557.1 GCA_016793565.1 Rhizobiaceae bacterium | reverse complement strand
TCGCTGGTGAGGAACAGCCCGTCGCGTCCGACATAGAGATTGTCGAGCACGCTGGCCTCGTCGGCCACGAGCACTTCCTGGAAAATGGTAGCGACGCCGAGGTCGCGCGTCTGGCCGGGATTGAGCGGGGTGGCGCCCAGCACCGTGACCTCGCCGCGGTCGGCGCGGAAGATGCCGGATATGATCTTCGCCAGCGTGCTTTTGCCGGAGCCGTTCTCGCCGACAATCGCATGCACCTCGCCGGCGCGCGCCTCAAGGCTGCAGCCGCGCAGCGCCTGCGTCTGCCCGAAGGACTTGGCGACGTCTCGTATTCGGATCGTGACTTCGGCTGCGGTCATGTCGGTGTCCGGCTCAAAAGGGTGCCGGGCCGGCACGGTGGCCGGCCCGGCTGGGAGGATTAGTTGCTGGGCTTCCAGGTGAGCGGGTCCGCCGGCCGCAGGAAGAAGGAATCGGCGGCCTCCTTCGGGAACCAGCCGTTGTTCGCCGGCTCGATCCAGTCGGTCGAGTTCGGGTCGCAATCCTCGGGCAGGGCCGCCTTCACGTCATCGATCGTGTAGGGGATGACCGGCCGCAGGATTGACTGCATCTTCGGGCCCTGGCCTTCCAGCGTGCGCATCATGACTTCCCAGACCAGGCGCGCTTCGCTGCGCGGCGGCCAGAAATGGAAGCTCTTGCTGATGAAGTCGGGGTTGTTGCGCCAGTAGCAGGCCGCCGAAGCCTCGCCGCCCAGCACGATCGGCATCATGTCGCGGCCGGACTGCAGCACCGCGTTGACGACGCCGTTCTCGGAAGCCGACTGCACGATGATGCCGTCGATCTGCGCCGGATTGGTTGCCAGGAACTTCTGCACCTCGACCTGCGCGACCTGATCGGTCCAGTTGCCGGCGACGTTGCCGACGAGCGTGACGTCCGGGAACTCCTCCAGCGCTTTCTTGGCGCCGATGTCGAAGCTGTCCGACGAGGCGAAGCCCGGAATGCCCGAGACGAGCAGGACATTGCCCTTGCCGCCGATTTCCCCGGCCAGCCACTTGGCTGCCTCGTAACCGCCCTGCATGTTGTTCTCCGTCGCGCTGACGGCGTAGGGCGAGGTCACGTAACCGGAGAAGGAGAACACCGGGACGCCCTTGGAATGGGCGTACTCGATCGTCTGGTTGAGCGCGGTGACGTTGGAGCAGCAGATGATGATGGCGTCGACGCCGTCATCCACCATCTGGCGCATCTGCTGGATCTGCACCGCGTCCTTCAGGTCAGACTGTGTGACGATCAGGTCGGACACCAGGCCGGCTTCCTTGTACTGCGGCAGCAGCACGTTCGTCATCTCGTCCAGAATGGCGGCGCGCCAGGTGTTGCCGGCGTATGTCGAGGCATAGCCAATCTTCCACGGCGGCCCCTTCTTCGGCACGAAGTCGCGATAGGCGCTCGGTCCGACCGGCAGCTGCGGGTCCACCATCTCGTAGACCTTCTTCTGCTCGGGCGGCAGCTCGTCGATGCCTTCCGCCAGCGCCGGCGTGGCAAGCGCCACGACGCCGGCCAGCGCGCATAGAATATTCCTCTTCATAGTCTCACTCCCCTATTTGCTGCTGCTTTGCTTGATCTCCGCCAGGATCGGCAGAAGATACTTCCTGAATTCGTCGTAGTTCTCGGTGACCGGGAAATGGCCGAGCTTGGCCATCGCCCAATACTTGGATCCCTTGACGAGGTCCGCGAGCTGCTTGGTTTCCGCCGGCGAGGTGTTCGGGTCATACTCGCCGGTCAGCATGTAGAGCATGCATTTGGACGTATCGATCGCGCGGGCTTCCTCGTGGGAAACGTTGTGGTCGTAGTAGTAGTAATAGAGGTCGCCGGCGAAGATGCCTGGCCCGCCGCAGGAGTATTCCCATTGTATCTCGCGAACGTTCGCTTCTGGCGAATAGGGCGAGATGTTGAGCATCATCGCCGCGCCGATCGAGGTG
>JAEUMA010000555.1 GCA_016793565.1 Rhizobiaceae bacterium | reverse complement strand
TTCCGTCCGGCGCGTAATTGGCCGCGTTGCTGAGCAGATTGTAGAGGATCTGGCGAACGCGCGTCTCGTCGCCGCGGAACGTCGCCGGCGCACCCGTCAGATCCACGTCGAGCGTGATGCCATGCTCGACGAAGCGGTCGGCGACCAGTTCGGCGGCGGTCTCCAGCGCGCGCGCCACCGGCACCTCGCCGATCTCCAGCTCCATGATGCCGGCATCGACGGTGGCGAGGTCCAGGATGTCGTTGACGATGGTCAGCAGCACCGACGAAGAAGAGCCGATGTGCTCCAGATATTCCTTCTGCTTCGGCGTCAGCGGCCCGGTACCTGGAAGCGCCAGCAGTTCGGTGAAGCCGATGATGTTGGTGAGCGGCGAACGCAGCTCGTAGGACACGTGCTGGACGAAATCGTTCTTCAGCTGGTCTGAACGCTGCAGCGCCTCGTTCTTCTCCTTCAACGCACGCTCGACGTTCACGCTGTCGGTGACGTCCACGAAGGTCAGCATCACCTGGCCGTTCGGCAGGTTGATGACGGCGTAGCGCAGCATGGTGCCGTTGTTGAGCTCGGCCAGACCGCGCCGGTCCTTGCGCTCGTCCTCGAAGCCGGTGATGGCGGCGAGGAAACCCGGCCAGGGGCTGTCCTTGGCCATCGCGGCGCAGGCCTCGGCGATGGCGTTGACATGCAGCGGCTCGCCCGCCGGCACGACATGCAGGCCCCAAAGCCGCGCGAAGGCGGGATTGGACAGGCGCACCCGGCCGTCAGGGCCGAACACGGCCACGCCCTCGGCCAGATTGTCCAGCGTCTCGCCCTGCACCCGCACCGCCGTCTGGTAGCGGCTCTCCAGATCCATCTTCTCGGTGAGGTTCTCGAAAACCCAAGTGACGCCGCCCTTCGGCTGCGGATTGCCGACGACGCGGATCGTCTGGCCGTCGGGCAGATGCCACCAGTGCTCCTGCGGCTCGACGGCCCGGTAGGCCGAAAGCACGCCTTCCTTCCAGCGCCGCCATTCCGGGCTTTCTGCCAGCTTGCCGTCGCTGCGCAGGCGGTCGAGCATCAGGGCGTGTTCCGGCGCGCTCTCCAGATAGGGCGTGTCGAGTTCCCAGAGCTTCTGGAACGCCTGGTTGAAGAAGCGCAGCTTCTGCTGCTCGTCGAAAATGGCGACGGCGGTGGTCAGTTGGTCGAGCGTGTCGGCGTGGCTGCGGACCGTGCGTTCGTATTCCTCGCGGACTGCCTGCTCTCCGCTGCGGTCCACCGCGATGCCGGCCGAACCGTCGCCGCTGGCGAAGTCGGTGACCAGGAATACCCGGCGGTCCCCATCGATGACGGTGGAAACGCTCTGCTCGAAGACCGGCTTCGACTGGTGGTGCTGGCTGACTGCGGCACGGGTCTGGGTGCCGAGGAACTCGCGACCCTCGCGCACGGCCTCGCCTGCGTCGCGTGCCTCGACGGCGCGCGCATAGGCGCGGTTGACCCATTTCAGGCTGCCATCGGCCGCGCGGGTCCAGAACGGCATGTCCAGCGCATCAGCCAGTCCGAGCGCGTTTTCGAGATCGGCGGCCAGGCGCTGGTTCTCCAGCCGCAGTCGCGCCTGCGTGCGCTGCGCTTCCGAAAGCGACACGAAACGGACGAATAGATGGCTGGCGTTCTTGCGGCCCTGCACTTCCAGCGGGGAGCCGTTGTGCGTCTCGACCACCAGGTCGAACGCCGCCGAGCGCTCGCGCAGCGCGGCTATGGCCGAATCCAGCGAAGCCGCCGAACGCGCCGTCAACCAGCGGCCGAATGCCATAAAGGCCGCGCGTTCCTCCGGCGCGCCGCTCTCCGGCGGCAACGTCCCGATCAGCTCCGGCTTCTTGTTGTCGCTGCTCCAGGCGATCAGACGCTGGTCGCGCAGATTGACCAGCGCCTCATAGCGCTGGAGCGCGGCATTGGCGTCGACCAGCCTGGAGCGCAGCTCGATATTCTGCTGCGCCGTGCGCGCGCGCTCGCGGATCAGCCAGACGGCCGAAAGCAGGGCGGCGCCGACGACGCCGGCGAAGACGGCGAGCTGAATTACCTCGGCGGTTCCGACCGAGCGTCCCGCCGCCTGGACGACAGACACCTCCTGCGCCAGCGCGGCCCCCAGCGGCGTCACCAGCCCCGACAGGGCGGTGCCACCGGCGAGCCAACCCCGCACCTTCCGGCCGCCGAAGGCCGGTCGCCTGGCTGAGTCGCGATGGCCGCCGGAAACGGCCCATCCCGCCCGAAGCGGGTTTTCCCCCGGCATGTCTCGTCCTCTCCGCCGCCCGGCTGCAAGACCGCCAAATGCGCGAAGACGGGCCCCCGACCCCTGTCCGCGCAGCGAATCACAACACCATAGTCCGACCGCGAATCGGCGTGAAGGCGATTGTTTCGGCAAAATAAAAGCCGGGCGAGAGTCAATCGCCCGGCCGCCAATATGTTGTGGTTAGATGAGTTCTTATCAGTATCTGTAGTGTTCAGGCTTGAAAGGTCCGGACGAGGTGACGCCGATATAGCTCGCCTGTTCGCCGGAGAGCTCCGTCAGCGTCGCGCCGAGCTTGGCGAGGTGCAGCCGGGCGACGTGCTCGTCGAGATGCTTGGGCAGCACATAGACCTTGTTCTCGTACTGGCCAGGCTTCGTATAGAGCTCGATCTGCGCCAGGACCTGGTTGGTGAAGGACGCCGACATCACGAAGCTCGGATGGCCGGTCGCGTTGCCGAGGTTGAGCAGGCGGCCCTCCGACAGCAGGATCATGCGCTTGCCGTCCGGGAAGGTGATCATGTCGACCTGCGGCTTGACGTTGGTCCACTTCAAGTTGCGCAGCGCCGCGACCTGGATCTCGTTGTCGAAGTGGCCGATATTGCCAATGATCGCCATGTCCTTCAGCTTGCGCATGTGATCGAGGGTGACGACGTCTTTGTTGCCGGTCGCGGTGATGATGATGTCGACGTTCGGCGCGGCATCGTCCAGAGTCACGACCTCGAAGCCGTCCATCGCGGCCTGCAGCGCGCAGATCGGGTCGACCTCGGTGACCTTCACGCGCGCGCCGGCTCCGCGCAGCGACGCGGCCGAGCCCTTGCCGACATCGCCGTAGCCGCACACCAGCGCGACCTTGCCGGCCATCATGACGTCGGTGCCGCGGCGGATGCCGTCGACGAGCGATTCCTTGCAGCCGTACTTGTTGTCGAACTTCGACTTGGTCACGCTGTCGTTGACGTTGATCGCCGGGAACGGCAGCAGCCCCTTCTTCTGCAACTGGTAGAGGCGGTTGACGCCGGTGGTGGTCTCCTCGGTGACGCCGCGGATCGCTTCGCGCTGCTTCGTGAAGAAGCCGGGTGTAGCCGCCATGCGCTTCCGGATCTGCGCGAAGAGGATTTCCTCCTCCTCGCTGCCGGGATTGGAGAGCACGTCCTCGCCGGCCTCGGCGCGGGCGCCGAGCAGGATGTACATGGTGGCGTCGCCGCCGTCGTCGAGGATCATGTTGGAGAGGCCGCCGTCGGCCCACTGGAAAATGTTGTCGGTGTAGACCCAGTAGTCGTCAAGCGTCTCGCCCTTGACGGCGAACACCGGAGTGCCGGTGGCCGCGATGGCGGCCGCGGCGTGATCCTGCGTGGAAAAGATGTTGCACGACGCCCAGCGCACCTCGGCGCCCAGCGCCTGCAGCGTCTCGATCAGCACCGCCGTCTGGATCGTCATGTGCAGCGACCCGGTGATGCGGGCGCCCTTGAGCGGCTTCTTAGTGCCGTATTCCTCGCGGCAGGCCATCAGGCCCGGCATCTCGGTTTCGGCGATCTCGATTTCCTTGCGTCCCCAGTCGGCGAGGCCGATGTCGGCGACGACGTAGTCCTTGTGGGTTGCCATGCTGGCGCTCCGAACGTTTCCGGTTGATCGGGCCGGACGCAGAGCCGGCCGTTATGAGGCGGCGTCCTACCAGATCGCGGCGCAGCCGACAACGCTCATATAAAGAAATCTTTATGCCTGCATGTCGCATAAGACCGCAGTGGAGGCGGTCCGCGTCAGTTTTCTTCGCCGAAACGGGAGGCGACGAGTTCTTCCAGCGCCGCCATGGCCTCGCGCGCCTGCGGCCCGCTGGCGGTGACGCGGATGCGGCAGCCCGGGCTCGCCGCCAGCATCATCAGCCCCATGATCGAGGTGCCGCCGACCCTGGTGCCGTCCTTCTCGACCTCGACATTGGCCTGGAAGGCCGAGGCCACCTGGACGAACTTGGCGGAGGCGCGCGCATGCAGGCCCCGCTGGTTGACGATCTGGAAGTCGCGGCTGATGACGCCCTGGTCGGCCGGGAAAGCCTGTTCGTTCATTTGAGAAGCTGGCTGGCGACGTTGATGTATTTGCGGCCGGCGGACTGCGCTTCCTCCAGCGCCGCGGCCATGTCGTCGCCCGAGCGCACGCTGGACAGCTTGATCAGCATGGGCAGGTTGACGCCGGCGACGACCTCGACGCGGCCGGGCTCCATGACCGAAATGGCCAGGTTGGACGGGGTGCCGCCGAACATGTCGGTGAGGATGATGACGCCCGAGCCCGTGTCAGCTTCTGCGACCGCCGTGACGAT
>JAEUMA010000533.1 GCA_016793565.1 Rhizobiaceae bacterium | reverse complement strand
TTCTGCAGGTTCTCGCCGCTGTCGGTGAAATAGATCAGCATGTCGTCGCGGCCTTCGCCCTCTTCGATCTTGCCCAGCCAGAAATCGTAGCCGTCCTGGTCCGCCTCGCGGTGCAGCACGTTCTGGTAGAGCTTGTTGATGTATTCCTCGTTGGTCGGGTTCTCGCCATAGACGTCGGTGAACTCGTTGGCGGTGAGAAAGAAGCTGGCGACGAACTCCTTGTCGGCCACCTCCGGCGGACCGTCGCCGCGCTCGTCTAGCACGCCGGTCCAGAAGCGCAGGCCGGCCTCGTCGGGCGTGCGGCCGTAAGCTGCCGCGTAGATGCGGTAGGCGAAGGACGCGTTCTCGCTGTCGAGGTCGAACAGGAGGGTGCCGTCGGTGAAGGTGAGCTTCTCGACATTGACGAGCGTGTCGATGTCGGTCGCGTCGGCGTCGGCCGTCACCGTGAGCTGGCCCTCGGCGCCCTCGGTGACGCTGAAGTCGGCGCGCGCGCCGTCGTAGACGACCTGGTCGACGCCGGTGCTGGCATCGAAATAGTCGGCGTCACCGGAAAGAGTGATCTGGTCGTCGCCGGCCAGCGCACCGAGCAGGAGCGGATGAATCTCGCCGGGCTCGGGCTGCGTCAGAAGCAGAGGCAGGATGGACTCGACGTCGAGCTGAAGCTCGGACGCATAGAACAACGACGTGCTTCCCTGCGCGACGGAAAGGTATTCGAGCGTACCGGTGGGCGTAACGCTGCCAGGCTCGAACTCGCCGCCCAGCGCGAGCTGGAAGGTTCCATCGTCGGTCGTTGCGTTGACAATGAAATAGTCGGCGTAGGTCTGACCGTCGAAGCCGACCCCGTCCGTACCCTGGGTATAGCCGGTGAAGTGCTCGACGAAGATGCTGTAGAAACTGGCCGATGCCGCGCGGGCGTCGAATCCTGAATTGGCGACGAATTTTGCCATGGGTAGTGTCTCCTTGCCTTGGGCTTCGTGTTGCGCCCGGTCAGGCCAGGCGAGTTGAGATTGGTTCAGGCCACCCAGATGCCGTTGTCCAGGTCGGGCGCCGTGTTGGCGATGTTCTCATTGCTGTCGGTGAACCATATCAGAAGATCGTCGCGGCCCTTGCCGCTGTCGATCACGTCCAGCCAGAAATCGTAGCCGGCCTGATCGGGCAGGCGTTTCAGCACGTTCTCGTAGAGCGCATCGATATATTGTTCGTTGGTTGGGTTCGCGCCGTAAAGGTCGGTGAACTCGTCCGCCGTGAGGAAGAAGCCGGCCACGTACTCCTTGTCGGCGGCGTCGGGCGGCCCACGGCCTAGATCGTCGAGCACGTCCGTCCAGAATCGCAGGCCGGCCTCGTCGGGCGTGCGGCCGTAGGCGGCGGCGTAGATGCGGTAGGCGAAGCTGACATTGTCGCTGTCGAGATCGAGCAGCAGCGATCCGTCCGTGAAGGAAACCCGCTCGACGTCCTTCAGAACGTCCTCGTTGCTCGAATCGAATCGGTCTCTGACGCTAAGCTCGGAATCGAACAGCTCAACGTCATAGTCGTCGCGCGCGAACTCGAACTGAACGACATCGATGCCGTCGCCGCCCGAGATCAGATCCTGTCCGTCGCCGGCGATGATGGTATCGTCTCCGTCATCGGCGAAGATCATGTTCTCGCCGCCGGCGGGTATGATGACGTCGTCGCCGAACCCGGTCTCGATCCAGTCGTCGCCATTGCTCAGCACGAAGGAATCGTCGCCGTCGAACAGTTCCAGCAGCAGGGGATGCGTGTTCGGGCCGTTGTTGTTGGTGGTATCGAAGATGTCGACGACATCGATGAAATCCGCATCGAAATCCGCGACATAGAACTGAAGATCGTCGTTGACGTAGACGGCACAGTAGGCGGCGTCGCCCAAGGGCGTGGTCTCGCCGATGTCGAAGAAGTCGCCGGCAATGATCAAGGTCAGCTGATCGAAGCCTTCCTCGGCCTCGCGGATATAGACGTCATCGTAGATCCGGCCGTCTTCGCCGAGGAACCCCTCGTCGAAAATCGTGTCTTCGGAGCTCAAAAGGAGCGAGAACAGGATAAAATCGTCCGACCAAGCGTCGGCGGCGAACCCCTGTTCGGCCACAAACTCTGCCATGCGTAACCCCATGTCCCTGTTGCGAAGGTGCGGGAGCGTTCCCGGCCTGTCAACGCACAAACTTGGTTAGGGTTACGATCGGCGCGCGCCTGGCCCAGTTCTCAGGCCGGGCTGGCCGGAATCTCGGGCTTCGCGGCGCAGTTGACAAGGCGGCTGCGAGCCTGCAATTCCGGCGCCAGACGGGCCTGTGCGGACAAGACCATGACCAATGTCGTGCTGACCGGGATCGCCCGGGATTTAGCCATGCGGGCCGACGCCGGCCGGCCTGTGCGCATCGGCGTCATCGGCTCCGGGGAGATGGGCACCGACCTCGTCACGCAGTGCATGCTGATGAAGGGCGTTTCGCTCTGCGCGATCTCGACAAGGCGCCCGCACACGGCCAGGCGGGCGATTGCGATTGCCTATGGCGACGAGGCCATCGCCGCCGAAGCCGATACGCCGTCGCGTGTCACGGCGGCGATCGAGGCAGGCAAGATAGCGATCACCTCCAATGAACTGCTCGTCACCAACCCGCTGGTCGAGGTGGTGATCGACGCAACCGGCAAGCCGGGCGTTGCGGCCGACTTCGACCTCATGGCCATGCAGCACGGCAAGCATCTCGTGATGATGAACGTCGAAGCCGATGTTACCATCGGGCCCTATCTGAAACGGGAGGCCGATCGCCTCGGCGTGCTCTACTCGGTCGGTGCGGGCGACGAGCCCTCGTCGTGCATGGAACTGATCGAATTCGCGTCCGCGCTTGGCTACACAGTGGTCGCGGCCGGCAAGGGCAAGAACAACCCTCTCAATCATGACGCCGTGCCCGACGACTATCGGGCGGAGGCGGAGCGCCGCAACATGAACCCGCGCATGCTGGTGGAGTTCATCGACGGCTCCAAGACGATGGTGGAGATGGCGGCGATCGCCAACGCCACCGGGCTCGTACCGGACGTGCCCGGCATGCATGGCCCGAAAGCGGACCGCGACGAACTCGCCAGGGTGCTCGTTCCGCGCGATGCCGGCGGTCTGCTGTCGCGCAAGGGCGTGGTGGACTACACGATTGGCAAGGGCGTCGCGCCGGGCGTGTTCGTCGTCGTGGAAGCGACGCACCCGCGCATCGTGGAACGCATGGACGACCTGCATGTCGGCCACGGGCCGTACTACAGCTTCTTCAGACCCTACCATCTCACTTCGCTGGAGGTGCCGCTGACCGCCGCCCGTATGGTGCTCTACGGCAAGGTGGACATGGTGCCGCTGCCGCGCCCAGTGGCCGAAGTCTGCGCTGTAGCCAAGCGCGACCTGGCGCCCGGTGAGGCGTTCGACGCGATCGGTGAGACCTGCTACCGCTCCTGGACGATGACAGTCGAGGATGCGCGCGCGAAGGGCGCGGTGCCGGTCGGCCTGCTGGAAGGCGGCAAGGTTCTGCAGCCTGTACGTAAGGGTGAGCTTCTGACTACCCTCAACGCGGCCCCCGATCCCTCGACACGCCTTTACGCGCTCCGGCGCATGCAGGACGAGATGCTGTACGGCTGATCGCTGGGTCTGTCATGACGCGCGGGTTAATTGTCATGACAGCCAACCGGGAGATTGCCGCGTGAATCTGCAGATTCGTGACCCCCGTGCCCACGAACTCGCACGGCAGCTGGCCGAAAAGAGACGTATTTCCATGACGGAGGCCGTCGACGCTCTATGCTGTGGTCCCGACCGTCGTTGCCGAAAGCCTGAAGGACTTCTTGCGGGAAGCGCGGATAGACATCGTGCCGATCGATGGCGCCGAGGCGTGGCTCGCGATCGACGCGTTCGAGCGATATGGCAAGGGCTGCGGGCATCCAGCCCGGCTGAACCTGGCAGACTGCTTCTCCTACGCTTCGGCCAGGACTTCCGGGGTAGGATTGCTCTACAAGGGCGAGGATTTCGCGCGAACGGACCTTGCCTGAGGCGGGCGGCTACTTGCCCAGTTCGACGCTGCGCCGAACTGCGGCCTCGACGGCCTCGGTCAACAGCGCCTGGAGCCGTCCGCCGCCCATCAGCACGTCGAGCGCGGCGGCGGTGGTTCCCTTCGGACTGGTGACCTGCTGGCGCAGCGTCGCCGGGTCGCTCGGGCTTTCCTTGGCGAGGCAGGCGGCGCCGTAGACCGTCTGCATGGCGAGGAGCCGCGCGGTATCGCCAGGCAGCCCCGCCGCTTCGCCGGCCGCCGTCATGCATTCGATGAAGTGGAAGAGATAGGCGGGTCCGGAGCCGGAGAGCGCCGTCACCGCATGCATCTGCTCTTCGTCATCGATCCTCGCAACGACGCCGCTGGTGGCGAGCAGGCGCAG
>JAEUMA010000521.1 GCA_016793565.1 Rhizobiaceae bacterium | reverse complement strand
CGAGATACGGTTCCGGCTCCGTACGGTAGGCCCAGTTGTACCGCGTCCCCTGCAGCGGGTAGGCGAGAGCGGAAGGCATCTGGATGCGCCAGTCGTTGTCGCCGGGGCCCGCTTCGACCAGCAGAACCTTGGCCGCCGCATCCTGCGACAGCCTGTTGGCGAGTACGCAACCGGCCGAGCCCGCACCGACGATGATGTAGTCGTAGCCCTGCGGTGTCCGCATGAACGTCCTCCCAAAAATGCGCTTGCGGCGGGACAGCCTCGATTGACAGCGAAAAAATGATCGTATCATATTTGGTCAGTTGTAAAGGGGGTATTTGAGGCTCGCTTCAGACCCCGACCAAAAAAAGGGGAACGCAACCATGAGTGTCTCGAGAGCAATCAACCGCAGAACCGTGCTTGCCGGCGGCGCCGTGGCGTTGGCCGCTCCCTATCTCGCCCGGCCCGCACGCGCCGATGCGGCGCTGCGGCTTCTTACCTGGGAGGGATATGCGGAGGACGCCTGGGTCAAGCCGTTCGAAGAGAAGACCGGTGCCAAGGTGAACATCACCTATGTCGGTTCGGCGGACGAAATGTTCGCCAAGATGCAGGGTTCCAAGGGCGCCGATTTCGACCTTGCGACGTTCGACACCTCAGCCTTCAAGCGTTACCTGGACGCCGGCCTCCTGGCGCCCGTCGACGCCTCGAAGCTGACCGCCGGCGGCAATCTGCAGCCGGAGTTCCGCGACGTCGCCGCCATCAAGCGCGACGGCAACGTCTACGGCGTGCCCTTCGCCTGGGGCTCGCTGCCCCTGATCTACAGCAAGCCGGCTTTCCCGGACTCGCCGCCGGACTGGAACGCCATGTGGAACCCGGACTTCGCCCAGCAGATCATCATGCAGGACGATGCCAACAACTGCATCACGTTGGGCGCCATCGTCGTCGGCGTGAAAGATCCGTTCAACCTCACCGACGCCGACTTCGAAGCGGTGAAGGCCAAGCTGATCGAGCAGAAGCCGCTGCTGCTGACCTATTTCGCCGGCTTCGACGAAGGCGTGACCATCTTCGCGCAGTCGGACGTCAAGCTGATGTACTCCATGGGCGAACCCCAGCTGCCGGCGCTCAAGAAGAAGGGCGTCGACGCCGCCTTGACCATCCCGCCCGCGGGCGCGATCGGCTGGCTCGACTGCTGGACGGTCTCATCCGGCGCACAGAACATGGACCTCGTCTACAAATGGCTGGACGCGTGCCTCGATCCGGCCGTCGGCGCCTACCTTTCCGAGAAGCTGGGCTATGGCAACACGACGAATCCCCCCGCCAACCAGGCAAGCGGCGTCACCTATGGCGACAAGCTCATCTGGCTGCAGACGCCCGAAAACATCGAGAAGCGCGTCCAGATCTGGAACGAGGTCAAGGCCGCAGGCTGAGCCCGCGGCCGAGCGCTTGATTTGCGGCGGCCGTCTGGCCCGCCGTGGCAAGGCGATACGGAAAGAGCATGCGTAAAGTGTCGTCTCCCCTCGACGCGCCTGATCGGCCGGCATCCGTCCGGCCGATTCGCCAGGTGGCCTAGCCCATGCTGCTGGAGCTGAAGGGAATCTCCAAGACCTACGGCAAGCTGCAGGTGCTCCGCCCGACGAGCTTTTCCGTCGCCGACGGAG
>JAEUMA010000514.1 GCA_016793565.1 Rhizobiaceae bacterium | reverse complement strand
CGTGTCCATGGGCATCTGCATGGCGTCGGAGGCCGACAGCGCCGAAGACCTCTACATCAAGGCCGATCGGGCACTCTACCGCTCCAAAGTGGCGGGCCGGAACCGCGTCACGCGCCACTCCAGCCTGGCCGATCTCACCGGCAAGGGCTGGATGCTCTACAAGAAGGATTGAGATCGGCAGCGCGCAAGCCGCGCTGCCGAAGCCTTTTCGTCAACCGTTGACGGCCAGCCGCTGCGGCGCCTGATCCTGTTTTTTCAACAGCTCCGAGACGAGGAAGGCCAGCTCGATCGCCTGATCGGCGTTGAGGCGCGGATCGCAATGCGTGTGGTAGCGGTCCTGCAATTCCTCGGCGGTTATAGCGCGGGCGCCGCCGGTGCACTCGGTGACGTTCTTGCCCGTCATCTCGACATGGATGCCGCCGGGATGGGTGCCTTCCGCGCGGTGAACCTCGAAGAAGGTCTGCACCTCCTTGAGGATACGGTCGAATGGCCGCGTCTTGTAGCCGGCCGCGGTGATGGTGTTGCCATGCATGGGATCGCAGGACCAAACCACCTTGCGGCCTTCCTTGGCCACCGCCCGAACGAGCTTGGGCAGGTGCTCTCCGACCTTGTCCGCGCCGAAGCGGGCAATCAGCGTCAGCCGGCCCGGTTCGTTCTCCGGGTTGAGCAGGTCGATGAGTTGCAGCAGTCCGTCGGGCGTCAGCGACGGGCCGCATTTGAGGCCGAGCGGATTCTTGATGCCGCGGCAGTACTCTATATGCGCGTGATCGGGCTGGCGCGTGCGGTCGCCGATCCAGATCATGTGGCCGGAAGTCGCATACCAGTCGCCCGACGTGGAATCGACGCGCGTCAGCGCCTCCTCGTAGCCGAGAAGGAGCGCCTCGTGGCTGGTGTAGAAATCCGTTTCGCGCAGCGCGTAGTTGGTCTCGGACGTGATGCCAACCGCCTTCATGAAGTCCATCGTCTCGGTGATGCGGTTGGCGAGAGATTCATACTTCTCGCCCTGCGGGCTGTCGGAAACGAAGCCCAGCATCCAGCGATGCACGTTCTCGAGGCTGGCATAGCCGCCCTGGGCGAAGGCGCGCAGCAGGTTCAGCGTCGCGGCCGACTGGCGGTAAGCCATCTCCTGGCGCGCGGCATCCGGTATGCGCGACTTCTCGTCGAACTCGATGCCGTTGATGATGTCGCCGCGATAGCTCGGCAGCGTCACGCCGTCCTTGGTCTCATTGTCGGAGGACCGCGGCTTGGCGAACTGCCCGGCGACGCGGCCTACCTTCACCACCGGCTGGGCGCCAGCGAAAGTAAGAACGACCGACATCTGCAGGAACACGCGGAAGAAGTCGCGGATGTTGTCCGCGCCATGTTCGAGAAAGCTCTCGGCGCAGTCGCCGCCCTGCAGCAGGAACGCCTGGCCTTCGGCAACGGCACCAAGCTGCTTCTTCAGCTTGCGCGCCTCACCTGCAAAAACGAGGGGCGGAAACGTCGCCAGGCGAGCCTCGACATCCTTCAGCGCAGCGGTGTCCGGATAATACGGCACCTGCTGGATGGGCTTGGACCTCCAGGAGTTCGGCGACCATTTCGTCATTTCAACACCTATTCGACCAACATGCCGGCTCGGATTGGACGCCCGCGCCGGAGACGCGGCTCTATACAGTAAGCCGCATAGCTATTCTACCCCGACGCCGGGCGAAACCGAACAGGCTTCGTACACCGCCTCTAACACCACGCGGTCAGTCGATGCGCACGCCCTGGCGGATGCGGTAGCTCGGCTGGTACATGGTGACAAGTTCTTCAGCCGCGGTCGGATGCACCGCCATCGTGCGGTCGAAATCCGCCTTCGTCAGGCGCGCCTTGACAGAGACACCAAGCAGTTGCGCCATTTCGCCCGCATCCGGGCCGAGAACGTGCGCGCCCACCACCACGCCGCTTTCCGCGTCCACCACCAGCTTCATAAGCATGCGCTGGTCGCGGCCCGGCAGAACGTTGCGCATCGGCCTGAACCAGGCGCGATAGACGTCAACCGCCGGCAGGCGGGCAGCGGCGTCGTCCTCCGACAAGCCGACCGTGCCGATTTCGGGCTGCGAGAACACGGCGGTCGGAATGCACTCCAGGTCCGGCGCGGTAGGGTTATCCTT
>JAEUMA010000496.1 GCA_016793565.1 Rhizobiaceae bacterium | reverse complement strand
CGCAGCGTTCCGCCGCCGGTTCCGGTGACGCAGGCGAAGAAGACGAAACCTATCAGGTCGACCTGCTTGCGCGAGGCGGCGAGCGCGCCGGTCGCGGCGAAGACCGCGACGCCGCAGTAATCAAGCAGCAGAACAGGGTTCATCGGCCTTCCCCGGAGAGCGCCGCGCTATCAGTAGCAAGCCCGGCGCGGAAGGGTCAGGCGTCGCGCTCGGCCTGGGCGTCGACCGGCCCGGGCTCGGCGGCAGTGTCGGCCTTCGCCTGCTTGGGACCGCCGGTCGAAACGCCCACCATTGCGGGGCGCAGTACGCGCTCGCCGATCGAGTAGCCGGACTGCACGACCTGCATCACCGTATTGGCCGGAACGGACGGGTCGGGAATCTCGAACATCGCCTGATGGAAATTGGGGTCGAACTTCTCACCCTGCGGGTCGAGCTTCTTCACGCCGTGGCGCTCTAGCGCGGCGATCATGGCGCGCTCGGTCATCTCGACGCCTTCCGCCAGCGCCTTGAAGCCGGCATCGCCCGCGGCGAGCGCCTCGGCCGGTATGGCGTCCATCGCCCGGCGCAGATTGTCGGAAACGGAAAGCATGTCGCGCGCGAAGCCTGTGACAGCGTAGACGCGGGCGTCCTGGACGTCGCGGGTGGTACGCCGACGCAGGTTCTCCATGTCGGCCGCCACGCGCAAGGCGCGATCCTTAAGCTCCTCGTTCTCCTTCATCAGACGCGTCAACGCCTCGAAGTCCTGCGAGGTCGCGGCGCGCAGCTGCGCTTCCAGCGCATCCTCAGCCGGGTGCTCGGGCGTGCGGTCGTCTTTCGTCTGCTCGCTCATAAGCCTTGTCCATCAGTCCAATACATCAAGGGATCGAGCCGGATATCGATGTTCGCGGCGCAAAAATCAAGGGTGTCCAGGCGCCGTCCGGCCGCGCGATTTCCGGCGTTTAATTCAAACTTTACCTAAAAGCGTTTGCATTGCTGCCATGCTGCAACTGCAGGGAACCTTTGCCGGCGCCTCCGGTTTCTGGTCCCAAGACAGGCAAACTGGCCAAGAAACCAGGGATCGACGGCATCATGAACGGCGCAGACGACAGGAAGAACGGGAGGCTGGCGGAAGAAATCCGCAAACAGCTCGCCGCGCCGTCGACGCGGCGCTACTATCAGTCGCTACCGGCTTTCCAGACCGAGGAACGCCTGCCGGACGGCTTCGACGACCTTCTCGCGCAACTAGACGCCGCCATGCGAGACCGGCACGCCGATTGACCGGTCACGGCTCCTGCCCGCGCGGATTGCGGCGCCATGAGTATCGTGGGCCGGGATCGGCGGGGGTCGCCGCCGGCTGGTAGAAATGCGGCAGACCGCCGATCCTGCCCGCCTCCAGCCTTTCCAGCAGAACAGGATGCGAGACTTCGAACTCGTCGAAGCCGACGCGGATCATGTGCGGGAGCTGGTCGACCAGCACCTGTCCTGTTGCGCGGACCGCGCGCCGGAAACCGTGGCGGCTGCGCAGCAGTTCGGCCTTGGAGAAGCTGCGGCCGTCGTTGAAGGCCGGAAATGCCAGCGCCACCAGCGCCAGCTCGCCGAGATGCGGCACGATCTTGTCCAGCGCCTCGCCGGGAGCCAAGAGCACGCCGACGCGGTCGCGCGCAGCTTGGCGGACCTCCTCGCCGAGACCGAGATAGGCGGCGAGCGGCAGAATGACACGCGCATTCGACGCCAGCGCCTCCGCGCTTTCGCCGTGCACCCAGTCATCGTCGCGAAAGCCGCCCAGGGTCCACAGGCGCGGCGCCGGCGCGGAAGGTGAACTCATCAAGAAAACCTCAGAGGGAAGCGTCAGTCAGCGACTGCTCGAGCCCGGACAGGTGGATGCCGCATTCCGTCTTGGCCTGCCCGGCCCAGCGGCCGCTGCGCGCATCAGCGCCGGCGGCCACCGGCTGCGTGCAGGGGAAGCAGCCTATGGAGAGATAGCCGTAGGCGACCAGCGGGTTCTCGCGCAAGGCCTTTTCGCGCATGTAGGCAGCAAGTTCGGCGGTTCCCCAGGCCGCCAGCGGGTTGATGCGGATGCGCGGCCCGACTGGCTCGAACGGCTGCAGGCCGTTGCGGGTGGCGGCCTGGAAGCGCTTGCGTCCGGTGAACCAGGCACGGAAAGGCGCTACAGCGCGCGCCATCGGCTCCACCTTGCGCACGGCGCAGCAGGTGTCCGTGTCGGTCATGTGCAGCATGCCGTCCGGATCGACAGCCGCGAGAGCCGTCTCGTCGGGATGGATGACGCGCAGGTCGCGCAGGCCGAAATCCACCGCCAGCGCATCGCGGTAGGCCAGCGTTTCACCGAAATGCTGGCCTGTATCGAGGAACACGACCGGCACGGTCGGATCGACCTCGGCCAGCATATGCAACAGCACGGCCGAATCGGCGCCGAAGGACGACACCGCGCCGACAGCGCCGGCGAATTCGTTCTCAACGGCGACGCGGATGATGTCCTGTGGCGCCAGCCCGCCGTAGCGCGCGTTGAGCCCGGCGGCGATCTCCGACGTGGCTGAGCCTTCAGGCGGCTCTGGCTTCGCCAGCATAGAGCGCCTCCTTGAAAGGAGCGGGCCCAACGCGCCGGTAGGCATCGAGAAACCGTTCCTGCTTGTCCTTGCGCAGGGCGAGGTAGGTTTCGACCACCTTCTCGATGGCGTCGGTGATCTCGTCGGGACCGAAGCCGCGGCCGACGATCTCGCCGATCGAGGTGTGCTCGTCGCCGGAACCGCCCAGCGTCACCTGATAGAGCTCTGCGCCCTTCTTCTCGACGCCGAGGATGCCGATGTGGCCGACATGGTGATGGCCGCAGGCATTGATGCAGCCGGAGATCTTCAGCTTCAGTTCGCCGATGTCGCGCTGGCGCTCCAGCGAAGCGACGCGAAGCGCTATGTCCTGCGCCACCGAGATCGAACGGGCATTGGCGAGCGCACAGTAGTCGAGACCCGGGCAGGCGATGATGTCGGATATGAGGTTGGAGTTGGCCGTGGCCAGGCCGGCCTCGACCAGCGCGTCGTAGACGGCCTTGAGGTCTGCCCGCGCGACATAGGGCAGGATGAGGTTCTGCTCGTGGCTGACGCGGATCTCGTCGAAAGCGTAGCGCTCCGCGATGTTGGCGACCGCGTCCATCTGGCCGTCGCTGGCGTCTCCCGGCGCCTCGCCGATCGGCTTCAGCGATATGGTGACCGCGGCGTAGTCAGGATGCTTGTGGGTGATCACGTTCTGGTCGAGCCATTCGGCGAAGGTGCGCGAGTCGAGCCGCGCTTCCTTCACCGCCGCGTCGCCTTCTGTGCGCGCCGGCAGCGCGGGAGGCGCGAAATAGGCGTCGATAGCGCGGATGTCGGCTTCGGGCAGCGTCAGCTCGCCATCCCTCAGTTCGGCCCATTCCGCCTCGACCTGGCGCGCGAACTCCTCGGTGCCGGTCTCGTGCACCAGGATCTTGATGCGCGCCTTGTACTTGTTGTCGCGCCGGCCGTTGAGATTGTACACGCGCATGATCGCGGTGGTGTAGGACAGCAGGTGCTCCTCCGGCAGGAAGTCCTTGATCTTCTTGGCGATCAGCGGCGTACGCCCCTGCCCGCCGCCGACATAGACGGCGAAGCCCAACTCTCCGGCCGCGTTCTTCTTCAGATGCAGACCGATGTCGTGCACCTGGATGGCGGCGCGGTCGCGCTCGGCGCCGGTCACCGCGATCTTGAACTTTCTCGGCAGATAGGAAAATTCGGGGTGCACCGACGACCACTGCCGCAGGATCTCGGCATAGGGCCGCGGATCGGCCACCTCGTCCGCCGCGGCGCCTGCGAAATGGTCCGCCGTCACGTTGCGGATGCAGTTGCCGCTGGTCTGGATGGCATGCATCTCGACGCTGGCGAGATCGGCGAGGATCGCCGGCATGTCGGACAGGGCCGGCCAATTGAACTGGATGTTCTGCCGCGTGGTGAAGTGGCCGTAACCTTTGTCGTACTTGCGGGCGATATGCGCCAGCATGCGCATCTGGCGCGCGTTCAGCGTGCCGTAGGGGATGGCGATGCGCAGCATGTAGGCGTGAAGCTGCAGGTAGACGCCGTTCATCAGCCGGAGCGGCCGGAACTGGTCCTCCGTGATCTCGCCGGCAAGCCGTCGCTCGACCTGGTCGGTGAACTCCGCCACGCGGGCGTCTACGAACTCCTGGTCGAACTCGTCATATCGATACATAGCACTGCTCTTCTGCGGCGGAGGCCGCTTTCTATACGGTCGCGCCCGGCCGGGCCTGCTTGCCGAGGTCGCTGCGATTGGTGGGGCCGGCCGCGCGGATGCGTTCGCGAAGGCGCACCGGAACGATGGCGCCGCCGGCCAGCGTGACGTCGACGAGATCCACGTCGACGACGAGATTGGCCGCGAAGGCCGCCTTGCCGATGGCCGCCAGCCGCTCCTCGGCGGCGGCGTCATCGGCGATCTCGGCGCCCTCGATCGTCTCCGACCACGACTGGTCCTTGGCGAACCAGACCGCCTCGCCGTCGCCGAGCCGGTTTGCCGTGAGGATCTTCATGCCTGCTGTTCCTGTCTCGCGCTGGCGCGGCCCGCCGCGTAGGAAGCCAGCGGCTGCGAGCGCGTGAAGTTGGCACCGGCGACCGCATCGCCGATGATGGTCATCACCGGCCCGCCGAGATCGTCGCGCTGCTGCAACGACGGCAGATCGGCCAGCGTGCCGTGCAGAAGCCGCCGCGTACCCAGGCTGGCGTTTTCCACCACGGCGACCGCCGTGTCGGATGCGAGCCCCGCCGCGGTCAGCCGGGCGGCGACTTCGGCGGCCACGCTGCGGCCCATGTAGACGGCGACCGTCGCGCCCGAAATGGCGAGCCTCGCCCAGTCCGGCAGGCTCTCACCCTTGAGGTCGTGGCCGGTGGTGAACACCATGGAGGACGTCACGCCCCGCAGCGTCAGCGGCAGTTCGAAATCGGCCGCCGCCGCGAAGGCCGCCGTGACGCCCGGCACCACTTCGTAGGAAATGCCTGCATCGCGCAGGGCCTGCATTTCCTCGCCGGCGCGGCCGAACACCAGCGGGTCGCCCGACTTCAGCCTCACCACGCGTTTGCCCTGGCCGGCAAGCGAGACCAGCAGGTCGTTGATCTCGGCCTGGCTCTTGGAATGGCAGCCCTTGCGCTTGCCGACCGGCAGGCGCTCGGCGTCGCGGCGGCCCATGGCGATGACCGCCTCGGGCACGAGGGCATCGTGCACGATCGCGTCGGCCTCGTTGAGCAGCCGGTGGGCGCGGAGCGTCAGCAGATCCTCCGCGCCCGGCCCGGCGCCGACCAGCGCGACGTGACCATTGGCGGCGGCCCGCCTCAGCAGCAACTCGGCGGCGGCCGCGCGGGCATCCTCCAGGCTGCCGACCTCCATCTCGCGCGCTGGAGCCCCGGCGAAGAAATCGGCCCAGAAGCGGCGACGCTCGCCACCCTTCGGCAGAAGCCGCTCCACGGCGCCGCGAAAGCCGGCGGCCAGCGTCGCCAGCGAGCCCAGCGACGGCGACAGCATCTGCTCGATGCGGGCGCGGATCGACTGCGCCAGCACGGGAGCCGCGCCCTCGGTGCCGATCGCCACGCAGACCGGCGCGCGGTTGACCAGCGCCGGGGTATAGAAGTCGCACAATTCGGGACGGTCGACCGCGTTGACCGGGATGCCGAGCGCGCGCGCGTCCTCGCTGATCTGACGGTCCAGCGCCTCGTCGCCGCTTGCGGCGAACACAAGCGCCGCTCCCTCCAGGCTCGACCGGGCATAGGGGCCGGTCACGAGTTCGGCGCCGTTGACGGCTGCGAAATCCGCAAGCTCCGGCGACGGCCGGTCGGCGACGATGCGCAGGCTGGCGCGCGACTGCGACAGCAGCCGGGCCTTGGCGAGCGCTTCCGCCGCCCCGCCAACGATCACGACCATGCGCTCGTCCACCCGCATGAAGACGGGAAAGGCATTCAGCTTGGCCGGGGTGGCGGGCATCGGTCGAAATTCCTGCGGGCTCACCGGAGATCTAGACCCGGCAATCCCGCGGCAGAAGGAATGCGGTGGCGCGCGCCAGCCGGGGAGGCAATCGCTTTTCCGCAGGCTTCCTCACGCGAAGAAAAAAAATCCCCGTTGGCGCTCATTCGACGCGAGGATCGAACCTAAACCGGCTGACGCCCGCCTGGACAGGCGACGGCATTCTAATTTCTATCAAATTAGTAGAATTACCCCACGGTGCCGGCGTGACGAACGCGCGGGCCTTTCGGCGAGGAACGTTTCCTTTCCGGACAGCGTTTGCAAACCGGTGGCCGCCTGGCGGCTCGCCAATCGGATCGTCAACCATGGGAAGCAGGTCGTGCGGCGCATAGAGCAGGAAAACCCGCCGAACCGGAAGCAGGCAAGCGACAAGCCGGGGCGTTACAATGACGGCCCGAGCGTGCATCGAAGCGCGGTCGAGGAAACCGACTGGCAAGGAACCGCCAGGGGCGGAAGGCGGAACGCAGGTGCAGCCGGCCTGAACCGGCCGGCATAAGGGCCGGATGGCGGCCATGCCGTTCAGTTGCCCAGGATCACGTCCATGATGGAGCCCTTGCCGGAACCTTTCTCGCCGACGCCGACCTTGGGAACTGGCGCCTTGATGGAGCCGGTCCGGCTGTTCTCGACCGCCGGCATCGCGCTTCCGCCGGAAACAGCGCGGGCGGGTTTGGCAACCGGCAGCGGCGTTTCAACCGCCTCGGCGGATACTTCCTCCGGCGGCACCGGCGCGGCGTCGGCCGGGGCCGAGCGCTGCCAGCCGCCGGGAAGCTCGGCGACCGGCACGCCCTCATGCGCGGCCAGCATGAATTCGTGCCAAGCCTGGGCCGGCAGTGCACCGCCGGTGACCTTCTTCATCGGCCGGCCATCATCGTTGCCGAACCAGACGCCGGTGGTGAGATTGGCCGTGTAGCCGACGAACCAGGCGTCGCGCGAGTTCTGGCTGGTGCCGGTCTTGCCGGCCGCCGGCCAGCCGAAAGCCGCCTTGCGCGCCGTGCCGTCCTTCAGCGTCTCGCGCATCATCGCGTTCATCATGCCGACGATCTCCGGCTTGAGCACGCGCGTGACCGAGCCGCCGGTGTTTTCGTAGAGCACTTCGCCGGAGGCTGTCGTCACCCGCTGCACGATATGCACGTCGGGCCGGTAGCCGCCATTGGCGAAGGGCACGTAGGCGGCGGTGAGCTCCAGCGGCGTGACCTCGGAGGTGCCCAGCGCGATCGAGGTGTTGGCCTCCAGCTTGGATTCGATGCCCATGCGGTGGGCCGTCTCTACGACGGTGGCGGGGCCGACCTCCATGGCGAGCTGCGCGGCCACCGAGTTCAGCGACTTCGCCAGCGCCGTCGTCAGCGTGACCTTGCCGTAATATTTGCCATGGTAGTTCTCCGGCGTCCACTTGCCGATCCGGATCGGCGCATCGTTTCGCACGCTGTCGGGCGTGCGGCCCTGCTCCAGCGCGGCGAGGAACACGAACGGCTTGAAGGCCGAGCCGGGCTGGCGGCGCGCTTCGGCCGCGCGGTCGAACTGGCTGTTGGCGTAGTCGGCGCCCCCCACCATGGCGCGCACCGCGCCCGAATTGTCGATCGACACCAGCGCGCCCTGCGTCACGTCGAGCTTGGCGCCCTCCTCGGCGATCAGCCGGCGGATAGAGGCCTCGGCCAGCTTCTGCAAGGTGAGGTCGATTGTGGTGTCGACGATCACGTCGGCGCCGACCTCGCCGATCAGGTCGGGCAGTTCCTCCATCACGCGGTCGGCGACGTAGTGTTCAGAGCCCGTCCAGTAGGCGGGCGCGCGCGCGGCCGGCGCATCCTTGGCGTGGGCGAATTCCTTGCCGCTGATCAGATCCTGATCGCGCATCGCCGCGAGCACGAGCTGCGCGCGCGCCTCGGCGGCCTTGGGATCGCGCGCCGGCGACAACCGCGACGGCGCCTTGAGCAACCCCGCCAGAAGCGCCGCCTCGGCCAGCGACACATCGCGCGCCGACTTGCCGAAATAGCGCCGCGACGCTGCCTCGACGCCATAGGCGCCGGACCCGAAATAGACCCGGTTGAGATACATCTCCAGGATCTGGTCCTTGCTGTGCTTCTGCTCCAGCCAGAGCGCCAGCAGCACTTCCTGCACCTTGCGTTCCACCGTCCGGTCGGGCTTGAGGAACAGGTTCTTGGCAAGCTGCTGGGTGATGGTCGAACCGCCCTGGTTAACGCGGCCACTGAAGACGTTCTCGACCATGGCGCGCGCCAGCCCGAGCGGATCGATGCCGAAATGCGAATAGAAGCGGCGATCCTCGATCGCCATTACCGCCTCGGGAATGTAGGGCGACATCTCGTGCAGGCCGACGGCCTCGCCCCCGGTCATGCCCCGGTTTGCGACCAGGCTGCCGTCGACGGCGACGATCTTGACGTTGGGCGGCCGGTCGGGGATCGCCCAGGTGGTGGCGCTGGGCATCTTAGCGCCGTAATAGGCGACGAGCCCGGCCGTACCTATGCCCACCCATATGGCGAGGATGAAGCACCAGTAGACGAGACGGCCGGCCAGCGCGATCACGCCGCCGCGCCGCCTGCGCCTCGACTTTGTGGGCTTGCGGCGGGCCGTCTTTGTCCGCGGCGGCACGACACGGTCGGCATCGCTGAGCGAAAGCCCGCGCGAGGCCTTCGCATGCGACGGCTCGTCGAATGTCGGCTCGATGCGCCGCCTGCCCTTCGCCATTCCGTCGCCGTCCGTCCCTGCCTCGTCCCGGTGCGGTCGGAGTGGAGACTAAATGCGGCGCTTTAAGGGGGCGTTAAGGGCAAGCGCGAGGCGTCAGGCGCGTTTGACCAGCCGGATCAGAACCAAAAGGATGACGGCGCCGATCGTGGCGTTGATGATGGCGCCGATCCAGCCGCCGCCGATCAGGATGCCCACCCTGGGCAGCAGCCAGCCGGCGATGAAAGCGCCGACGATGCCGACGACGATGTTGCCGACGAGGCCGAGGCCGTAGCCCTTGACGATCAGGCCGGCCAGCCAGCCGGCCACCGCGCCGACAATGAGAAATACGAGAAGACTTTCAACGCCCATGCAATGTCCCTCCGGTCATGAAGCCGCCAACGGCCGGCGCAGGCAGTTTATGCCGGAAGCCCTGCCAACGCGAGCGGCAATCGCGCGGCCTCAGGCGTCCTCGTCGTCCCCCTGCGGCCGCCAGGAATGCGGCTCCACGCGCCGCTGGGTGTGGCTGTCCACGAACACCCACCAGCCGGCATCGCTGTCGTCCCAGGCGCCGCCCGCGCCGGCGAGGCGCTTGGGATCGCGGTACTGCGCGAGCGACTCGTTGTCGACGCCGTCGGCGTCGGTCCAATAGACGGTGACCTTGCTGCCGTCGTGCGGTGCTGTGGAGATGGGCTTGCGTTCAGCCATGACGTTGCCTCCTGTGGATGCCCCTCCCATGTAGCGCTGCGCGACGCCCGGCAAGCTCCCGCGCACGAATTTTCGCAGCCGAAAGGCCAGCCCTTGACGCGTCGGTGATTTCGGC
>JAEUMA010000453.1 GCA_016793565.1 Rhizobiaceae bacterium | reverse complement strand
CGCCTCGCCGGCACCTTGTGGCCCTTCCTGACGCTGCCGTTCCTGCTGGTATCGAGCCGCCGGGCCTGAACCCTTCAATGCCCGGCCGGGTCAATCAGGCGCCTGTTCGCGCCATCAGCCATGGCAACTCGTGCCGCGATTTCGTCTCGTAGATGATCGACGTCTCGATGCGCGTCACCCCCGGCCGGTTGGTGAAGTGGTCGAGCGCCAGGTCCTTCAGGTGACGGGTATCGCGTGCCACGACATGCACAACCAGGTCGTAGCGCCCGGTGATCAGGTGCGCCGTGCGCACCTCCGGAATCTCGACAATCTCTTCCATGAAACGATCCACCGTCGAGCGCTCGTGCTTGGCCAGCTCGATCATCAGCAGCGCCTCCAGCCCGACGCCCATGGCCGCCGGATCGACCGTGACATGGGCGCCGATCAGCACCCCGTCCTGCCACAGGCGCTTCAGCCGGTCATGCACGCTCGATGGCGCCAAACCCGTCCGGGCGGCGATCTGCTTGTTGGAGATCCGGCCATCGTTCTGCAACAGGCGGATTATTTCGGCGTCGATTCGGTCCAGGTTCATTTCAGGCCTCGTTTTGCGAAATCAATTCGGTGTACTCGATAGCATCATGGATGCGATAGTTAATTCAGAAATTTCACCGAATTATATTCGCCAAATTGCTCACTTTGGCGATTACCAAACCTGCCAACCAAGGAACCCGCATGACCCGCCCCACCGCCTCGCCGCTCGGCTTTTCCACCCGCGCCATCCACCACGCCTACGACCCCTATGCCGGCGACGGCGCGCTCAACCCGCCGCTCCATCTCAGCTCCACCTACACATTTCCCAGCGTTGAGGACGGCGCTGCCCGCTTTGCCGGCGAACAGGCCGGCTACGTCTACTCCCGCGTCGGCAACCCGACCACGGCCCTGCTCGAAGCCAGGCTGGCCGAACTCGAAGGCGGCGAGGCGGCACTTGTCACCGCCTCCGGCATGGGCGCCACGACCTCGCTGATGTGGACGCTGCTCCAGCCCGGCGACGAGATCATCGCCGACAAAACGCTCTACGGCTGCACCTTCGGCTTCTTCAACCACGGCCTCGCCAAGTTCGGCGTGCGCATTACCCACGTCGACCTCACTGACCCGGCCCAGCTCACCGCCGCCATCAGCCGCCAGACCCGTGTCGTCTTTTTCGAAACACCGGCCAACCCCAACATGCGGCTGATCGACATCGCCACCATCGCCGAGATCGCCCACGCCCACGGCGCGCAGGTTGTCGTCGACAGCACCTACTGCACGCCCTATCTGCAACGCCCGCTTGAGCTCGGCGCCGACTTCGTCGTCCATTCCGCCACCAAATACCTGGGCGGCCACGGCGACCTGCTGGCCGGCGCCATCGTCGGGCCCAAGGAAAGCCTCGACCGCGTGCGCTTCTACGGCCTCAAGGACATGACCGGTGCCGTGCTGTCGTCACAGGACGCCTTCCTCGTGCTGCGCGGCCTGAAAACCCTCGCCCTGCGCATGCAACGCCATTCCGACAACGCACTCGGGCTGGCCCGCTACCTCGCCAGCCACCCCAAGGTCGCCGTCTGCCACTACCCCGGCCTGCCCGACTTTCCGCAACACGACCTCGCCCGCCGGCAGATGAAACTGCCCGGTGGCATGCTGGCCTTCGAACTCAAGGGCGGCCTCGCCGCCGGCAAGCGCTTCATGAACGCGCTACGCCTCATCACCCGCGCCGTCAGCCTCGGCGACGCCGAAAGCCTGGCCCAGCACCCGGCCAGCATGACTCACTCCTTCTACACCCCCGAGGAACGCGCCGAACACCTGATCAGCGAAGGCCTGGTACGCCTCTCGGCCGGCCTCGAAGACCTCGACGACCTGCTGGCCGACGTCGCTCAGGCGCTGGACGCACCATCCGCAGGGCGGCTGGGCGGTGACTACTGCTATTGAGGCGCTGGTGCCAATCGTGGAAGTGCTGCGGTGAACCCGAAAAACCGGCAAAAACCGGGAACGTCGCCGGCGCATCGCTGATCCAAGCCGCTCACCTATAATGCCGGTCTGCACAGGAGAA
>JAEUMA010000447.1 GCA_016793565.1 Rhizobiaceae bacterium | reverse complement strand
TCGCAGAAGGCTTTGCCCAGCTCTGAACTGCGGGCGGCCGTGTAGATCAAATCGACGGCATTGGGACGCGAAGCTGAGTTCCGCGTTTGACAATCGCAGTGCAGCATTTGAAATCCCGGAAGGCAGCCAGAGGGGTAGCTTCATGGGTTGGTTGGATTTCATAGCCGTGTCGGAATGGCCGGCGGTGTTCGGCGTCGGGATGGCGCTCTTTCGTCGCCAGATCAGCGGCCTGCTTTCGAAGGCCAACGGAAACGGTCAGGTGACAATCCCGCAACTTCCCAAGGCCTCGCCGCTGATCGAGGCGGCCGAGGAGATGGTGGCAGAGCGATTGGCTACATGGCGGCCGAAGGAACTGCCTGCCAACGCGGTACGCGGCGAATGGCAGGCCGCTATCGACGCGGAACTCGACGCTCTGGCGCAGGAAGAGGAATACCCGGCCGAGTATGGCCTGCTGCAAAGCTGGAGTTCGCTGGAGCGACTGGCTCGGTTTCAGGCATCGTTGCGTGCACGGGCGGTCGGCAAGAAGCATCTCACGATGACGGAACTTGTCGAGTCGCTCGGTGTGGAGCCTGCGGACAAGGCCTTGGTCAAGCAACTGCGTGAAATCCGCATAAAAACGGCCGATGGCGAGTTGTCGGTCACGAACACCGACGCCCTGCGCTATCGCGACCTGATTGTCACCGTGCTGCAGGCGCTTCGCAATCCGCCGGTTCGCCAGTGAGGGCGGCGCGCCGGTCACCGCACCGAAAAGGACGATAGGCCGTATTCGAGCCTGGCGCCCATGCGCTCGGCCTTTTCGAGGAGTAAGCGCAAGGAGGCTTCCGCCTGCTGGCGCTCGCCAGGAACGATGCCGTCCAGCGGACGATCGCTGCCGAGGGCGACGAGCAGCTGGACGGTGTTCACGGGTCCCGAGGTAAGAGTCATCGGCGCGCTGAAGCGCACCGAACCGTCGTCCAGCGATGTCAGGCGCGGTACGGGCTGAACCTTGCCTTCATCGTCTACGACCAGCAGATAGCGTTCCGGCTGCGTGAAGCCGCCGATGGCGCCCGTGAGAACTTCGCCGCTGCCGATCGTCGGATTGTCGACAGCGATGGTCAGCTCGGGGGTTCCTGTTTCGCCAAGGCCACGGAGAAGCCCGAGCGTGCCGCACTGGGCTGCCGAAACCGCATGGGTGCGTGCGTTCACGGCTATGCCTTCCGTTTGTCGTGCCTCGCCGGTCAGGCGGTCCAACTCCGCCGTCCTGTCCGTATATCCATCGAGTTCAGCCGTTTCGCCGCCGCCCGCGACAGCAAGAAGGCAATCTCCCCCGCGATATCCTGCGACGAAGCTGCGCAGGCGTGAGCCGGCATCGCCGGTGTCTTCGGTCGGTGCGGACACCATCTGTTCGACCGGAGCAAGTGTCGCGGACGGTGCTGACGCCACCGCAACGGCGGAGACGGCCGTAACCGCCGCCGGTGCCGCCGATGTCGGTCCGACAATGGCGGCGGCAGTGGCGCCCGTGGGTGCTATCGAAGCTGCGGGCAGAAGGATTGCGCGCAGGCTTGTGGCCGCCGGCACGGAAGCTGCGGCCGAGCCGGGGTTTGCGACCCTGCTGCCGCTGACGGCGGGCGCGGTTCCTTGGATAGCGACTGAAGGATTTGAGTTTACCGGCGTTGCCGTCGCCCGCGTATCCGCAACGCTCGCAAGGCCGCTCGAACCGGGGGGCGTCGAAACCCGGCCGATAGCCACGGGAGCGGTTTCGGCGTAGCGGGAAGACGAGGCCGACGTCTCGGGAGTGGCTTGAGCGGACGAGGAGGGGGCCAGCATTGTCGCCGGAACTGCGGTGTTCACGAGGCTAGACGACTGATCCGCAGTGGGTTCGACGAGCGATCCTGCGGCGCGCGGCCGTAGCGCCGCCATTGCAGCTGCCGGCGCGGCCGGCGCAGGCGAAGCCGTTGGCGCGCTCGTCTGCGCGGCAGCACTCACGCCGGCGACGGTCGCCAGCGTTCGGGCCTTCGGTTGCGCAGGCGCCAGGGCAGGGGATATCTCGGCTGCGGGCGTGGCATTGGTCCGCGATGCGGTGGACGTCTGCGCCTCAGGGCCGATTTCCACGGTCTCCGCGATGTCGGCGTCGCGTACCGTCTGCGCGGTCGTCCCCTCGACCACCGCGTTCGGCGCGGGCAAGGAATCCTTGCTGGCGTCGAGCGTGTTCTGGGGTTCGGCCGCCGTTGTGGCCAGTACGGCAGTGGAGATGTTCGACGCGGCCGCGGTGACCGGAACCTGATCGGCAAGCGCGCGAGAGAGCGATTCGATCGAGATCGTGGCGTCGAAAGGCGAAGGCGGACGGTAGGCCGGCATCAGTCCCAGCCCGGCCGCCAACCCGACGTGAATCGCCAGCGAGCCACCGATGGCGATCGACCATAATGCCGGGTCGCGCGTCATTTCGCGGGCTCCAGCCGCTGACGCAGGGTCACAAGGCGAAGCGGTGCGCCACCCGCGCCGGCGCGCGCGACGATGTCGAGGAAGAGGCTGGCGGGCATCGAACGATCCGCCAGGATGTTGAGGAAGGCGCCGTCCTCATGGCGGGCGAGCACTTCTCTCACGGCCGCGTCGAGGTTGGCACGCGACACCGGCTGGCCATCGATGAAGAGCTCGCCGGCCGCGGTGACCAGGAGCAGCGGTCGCGGCAAGCGTTCGAGCGGAAGGTTGGCTGTCACCGGAACATCCGCCTCGATCTCCGCCTGTTTGGCGAGGCTTCCCGTCACCAGGTAGAAAAGCAGCAGCAGGAAAACCACGTTGATGATGTTCAGCGTGAAGTCCGGCCTCGGTCGCCGCGGCTGCGCGGGAATGATGCTCATGGCGCGCCGGCCTGCGCGTGGAGCATGGTCACAGCAGCCTCGCTGCGACCCAAGGCCTCCATGACCGACACCATGTCCTGCACCTGCGCTGCCGAGGAGGCGATCAGCACGTAGCTGGAGATGCCTTCGCCGCGCAGCCGTTCGGCGGTCGCAGCGAGGTCCGGGATCGGGATACGTTCCTCTCCCGCAGCGACGAAGCCGTGCGCGACACGCAGCGTCATCGAGGGCAGGGTGCCCTCCGCCGGAGCCGATGGCATGTCCCCGGCAGCCTGCCCGACGATGCGGCCGATGGGCAGTAGGGAATAGGGCGCAATCTGCGACGACAGCATGAAGAAGATCAGCAGCAGAAAAATGACGTCGATCAGCGGTGTGAGGACGAATACGACGCGGCGTCGCCGGTGGATGGAGGCGGACATGGTGTGCCGCTCAACCCGAGGCGGGACGCGAGAGCGGCGGACGGCGGAGCGTGTCGGCCAGAGGCGGCCTCGAAGGCTCGGCGACCCCGTCGCTGTAGAGCACGGCGCCTATGGCGGCCTCCATTGTAGCTCGGTCCTCGTCGACCCGCGACTCCAGCCAGATCGACACGAAATAGAACGGTATCGCGACGGCCAGTCCCGCGGCGGTTGTGAGCAGTGCCGCCCATATGCCGCTCGCCAGTGCGGAAGGGTCGATGGCGCCGCCCGCCGCCGACAGTTCGCCGAACGCCGATATCATGCCGATTACCGTGCCGAGCAGGCCCATCATCGGCGCCGCCTGCACGATCGATTCCAGGATGCGCAGGTGCCTGGACATGGTGGTCAGCTGGTCGAGCGCGGTCTGCGCGGCGAGCTCGCGCGCCCGCTCGCGGTCGCTGGGATAACGGACGAGGGAGGCCATGGCGCTGGCGACAGCGGCCGAGGTCGGGGAGCGTTGCAGCCGCGCCTCCTGCAACGCGCGTGCGCGGTCGCCGGCTGTCCAGATGGCAACGGCGCTGCGGGCCGCTTCGGAGCGGCCGACGCCCATCTGCAAGAACTGGCCGATCTTGTAGATGGTGACCGCCGTGGCCGCGATGGATACCAGGAAAAGCAGGATCAGGATCGGCCCGCCGGCGCCCGTCAGCTGCTTGAACAGAACCTCGAGCATCGGTGCGCTAGATTCCGAAGCCGATCGCTGTGCGCGTGGTCGTCTTCAGCGCGTCCATGCAGATCGTCTGGTTATCGCCGTCCGCCTGGCATTCCGTCACGTCGTTGACCAGCAGGCGGGAGAGGCCCGAGCAAGGCTGGCCGGCGAGGTCGAACTGGACAACCTTGGTCTTGCCGACCGGAAACGCTCCGAACTGGAACACCAGCGACTGCCCCACCTTGCCGTCTGACTTGAACGTGAACACGTCGTAGGAAGCCTTCTTCAGCGCGACCCCCGTGTCGTTGGTGGCTACATAGACGAGGCGGCACCCGCCGCCGATATCCTGCGCATCGTTGAGTTCGATGGTGAACGCCTTCTCCTGCGCTGTGGCCGCGCCCGCCAGAGCGACCAAACCGATCAGCGCCAAACCCGGCGCGATGCCAACTCTCATTGTCCTGCTCCCTGAAACCCCAAGGCTGCCTCCAGCCCGTTGCCGGCTCAACTGTAGCGGCCCGCGGACATTCGCGGAACGGGCAATTTTGTGCATCGCAACTGCGCAGACGGGAGGCGTAACGGGCCTTGCGGCGTCAGCGGCTACTGCGTCTTGACCCGCATCTCGACGCGGCGATTTGCCGGATCGTAGGGATTGGGCACACGCGGCCGGATTTCACCCAGCCCCAACGCCTGCAGGCGGCTCGCTTCGACGCCGCTCTGGAGCAGGAAGGTCTCGACCGAACGAGCCCGCCGAAGGGAGAGATCCCTATTGTAGGCCTCGGTACCGGAAGCGTCGGTATGCCCCTCGATCAGGAAGGAGCTTCCGGCCAACTGGCTGTCGTTCATCGCCTTGGCGAGTTCGCCCAGTTCGAAGCGGGCCTGCCGCGTCAGTTCGGCAGAGTTCAGCTCGAATTGCACCTGCATGTCCAGGCCGGAGGGGGCGGCCTCCAGCTCGACCTTCAGCCTGGCGGCGCATTCGGCGGGCGTGCCGACGCAGATGCCGCTTGTCGTGACGGGGTCGATCGACGCGCCCGCCGTCGCCTCCGGCTGTGCGGAACCGCCGGCTGCCGCGGGCGATAGAGCGGCCGCCAGGATCGTGGCCGCCAACAGTGTCGCGCGCATGCCAAGCCTCCGTCGCCGCGATCATCGTTACGATGGCGGCCGCGTACGGCGAATTTGTGAGTTGCGCAACCCTTCGGCGCGGTTACGGCTGCAGCGTGCCGGACTGTGCGGAGCCGAGCAGGGCCAATGCCTGCTTGACCAGTTCTCCGGCCGGCCTGGTGGCGTCGAGGCGCAACGCGTTCTCGTCGGGCGTCGGCGGTTCCAGATCGGCGAACTGGCTGTCGACGAGGCTCGCCGGCATGAAATGGCCGCGACGGGAGCCGACCCTCTTCTCAGCCGTCGCTGGGTCCACGTCGAGGTAGAGAAAGCGGATGGCAGGACAGAGAGCGCGCAGCCGGTCGCGATAGGCGTGCTTCAGTGCCGAGCAGGCCGCCACGGCATTCTCGCCCCGAGCTGCCGCCGCGGCCACCTCGCGGCCGACCGCGTCCAGCCAGCCGCGGCGATGCTCGTCGGTCAGCGGCACGCCGCTCGCCATGCGGGCGACGTTTTCGGGGGGCTGGAGGCGGTCACCCTCGATGTAATAGGCGCCCAGGGCTTGCGCGAGCGCTTCGCCGACCGTGGTCTTTCCGGATCCCGCCACCCCCATGACTACCAGAGCAAGCGAACGGGGCATTGCGGGACGGTCCACGGTCAGCGGCTAGCCGGCGCGCGGCCGTAAAGCAGCAGCATCGCCACAATGACCACGCCGTAGATCACCTGCCGCCCTGCTTCCGGCATCTGCATCACAGAAAGGATGGACTGTAGAAGGGTAATCAGAATGACGCCGGCGACCGTGCCGAGATAGGATCCCCGCCCGCCGAGAATCGACGTGCCGCCCAGCACGACGGCGGCGATCGCCGGCAGCAGGTAGGCGTCGCCCATCGATTGCGCCGCCTTCGAGGCGTAACCGGCCAGGAGCACGCCGCCGAAAGCCGACAGGCCGCCCGAGATCGCGAAGGCGATCAGCACGACACGGCGTGTGTCGATGCCCGACAGATAGGCCGCGCGCTCCCGGTTGCCGATCGCGTAGACCGAGCGGCCGAAGGTTGTGCGGGTCAATAGAAACACGGCGGCGGCTCCAACGATGGCCCAGATGAGCACCGCGTTGGGCACGCCCGGCAGCAGGAAGCCGGTCGCCAGCCAGCGCATCGCCTCGGGCGCCGAATCCTGCGGCGAGAAGCCGCCCGTATAGACGACCATCAGGCCCTGCGCCACCGCGTTGGTGGCAAGCGTGATGATCATGGAAGGGATGCGCAGATAGGCCACGCCGATGCCGTTGACCAGGCCGATCGCCACCCCGCACAGGACGCCGAACGGGATTGCCAGGGCGACCCCGGCGGTGCCGTAGGCGGCCGCGGCGCAGGCCATCATGGCGCCGGCCGACACGACCCACGGCACAGAAAGATCGATCTGGCCGAGCAGGATGACGATCATCATCCCGGTGGCGATCACGCCCAGGAAGGAGGCGACCTTCAATTGCTGCAGAAGATACTCCGGCGACAGGAAGGACGTCGAGTAAAGGCTGCCGAACACCAGAAGCAGCGCGATGCACACGAAGGCGGTCAGCACCGCCGGATCGGCCCGGCGCAGGAACGAGGGAAAACGGCGGGCGGGGTCGGACGTCGTATCGGTCATGCGAACCAATCCAGACGGTTGCGGACCCGGAACAGCGCGAAGGCGCCCAGGCTGACGGCCACGAGAAGCACCACGCCCTGGAACAGCGGCTGCCAAAGCGGGTCGAAATCGAAGACGAAGAGAAGATCGCCGATCGTCCGGAATGCCAGAGCCCCGAAGATCGCGCCGATCACGCTGCCCTTGCCGCCGAAGAGCGACACGCCGCCCAGCACGACGGCTGCGATCGAGAAAAGCGTGTAGGCGTTGCCGCTCGCATAGGCTGCCTCGCCCGTGTAGGTGAAGAAGGTCAGGAACAGCCCGCCGACCGCCGCAAGCAGCCCCGACAGCGAATAGGCCATGAACTTGGCGCGCCGGATCGGCACGCCGGACATGTAGGCGGCAACTTCGGAGGAGCCGGCCGCATAGGCGGCGCGGCCATAGACCGAGCGGCTGAAGGGCACCCATACCAGGAGGACGACCGCGCCCAACGTAACCAGGCTGGCCGGCACGAAGCCGAACAGGCGGCCGGTGAGCGCGTCGGCGAGGTCCTCGTTGACGCCGCCGCCGGGGAAGGGGCGGAGCATCAGCGCTATGCCGAAATAGATGGCGCCGGTGGCGATGGTGGCGACGATCGGCTGCAGGCGGCCGTAGATCACGATGGCGCCGTTGACCGCCCCGCAAAGCAGGCCGACCGCCAGCACGACGACGACCCCGAAGGTCGTTTCCAGCGGCGAACCGACGACCAGCCAGGAGGCGAGGCAGTTGGTGAGCACAAAGGTCATGCCGACCGACAGGTCGATGCCAGCGGTGATGACCACCAGCGCCTGCGCCATCGCCACGAACGCCAGCAGAACGCCTTTATTTGCGGCTGTCTGAACGACGTTGGCCGTCAGGCCGGCGGGATGGTTGGAAGTATAGACAGCGAACATGACCACGAAGATGCCGATCGCCAGCAGTGTGCCGTGATGCTCGGCCAGCCTGTATCGCCAGTCGCTCATGCGGCTGCTCCGCTAGCCGGGACACCGTCGCCGGCGTTGATGTTGAGGGCGCTGGCGATGAGGGCGCGGTCGGTGATGCCTTCGCCCACCAGCTCCGTCTTGACGGTGCCGTCATACAGGACGAGAACGCGGTCGCAGCAGCCGATCAGCTCGTCGTAGTCCGTGGAATAGAAGATGATCGCGGCGCCCTCGTCGGCAAGGCGCCGCAGCAGCTGGTAGATTTCCTGCTTGGTGCCGACATCGATGCCGCGCGTCGGGTCGTTGAGCAGAATGATGCGAGGGCCGCGCATCAGCCATTTGGCAATGACGACCTTCTGCTGGTTGCCGCCTGAGAGTGCACCGACCGGAATGTCCGGGTTCGCCGTCTTGATCGACAGCAGGCGGACCATCTCCTCGATCTTGCCGTCTTCGATGCCGCGGTTGATTATGCCGTGTGGTGCTATCCGGTCGAGGGCGGCGAAGGAAAGGTTCTCGCGGACCGACATCGGCAACATCAGGCCTTCGGTCTTGCGATCCTCCGGGATGAGCGCCATGCCGATGCCGTCGGCGCGTGCGGCGGCCGGACTCGACACGCGAACCGGCGCTCCGTCGACCCTGATCTCTCCGGTCATCCCGCGCAGCACGCCGAAGAGCGCCAGCAGAAGCTCGCGCTGGCCTTGACCGTCGAGGCCGCCGAGGCCGACCACCTCGCCGGGGCGGATGGAAAAGGAAATGTCGCGCAGCCGGTCGGTCCAGCCGAGGCGGCGGCACTCCAGAACCGGCTTGGCCTCCGCCGCCACGGTGCCTTTCGGCGGAAAGATGTGGCGGTACTCCCGCCCGATCATCATCTCGATCACCTCGTTGTCGCTCTTGCTGCCGGCCGGGTAGGTCGCGACATGGCGCCCGTTGCGGAATACGGAACATTCGTCGGCGAGTTCGGCGATCTCGTGCATGCGGTGGGAGATGTAAAGCAGCGCCATGCCTTCCTGGCGCAGGCGTTTCAGGACGGCGAAGACTTTGGACACATCCGCCGCGGTGAGAGCCGAAGTCGCTTCGTCGAGAATGAGAATGCGTGGCTTGCGGGCCAGCGCCTTGGCGATTTCCACCATCTGCCGGCGCGAGAGCGGCAGATCCTTGACCAGCGCCATCGGATGGATGTCAGCGGCGCCCGCACGTTCGAGTGCGGCCTCGGCCATGCGGCGCTGCGCGTTACGGTCGATCAGGCCAAACCGGCGGGGCGGATCGGAAATCATGATGTTGTCGGCGACGCTCAGGTCTGGAACGAGCGACAACTCCTGGAAGATGCAGGCTATGCCCGCGGCATTCGCCGCGCCGGGCGAAGCGAACGACACTTCGCGGCCGTCGAGAAGCATGCGCCCTTCGTCGGGCGCAACCACGCCGGCGATGATCTTGATCAGCGTCGACTTGCCGGCGCCGTTCTCGCCCAGGATCGCGTGAATGCTTCCAGCGGTGACGGCCAGATCGGCCTTTTCGATGGCGCGTACGCCGCCATAGCGCTTGGAGACGCCCTCCATACGGAAAAACGCGGCCGTGTCGGCGGATGGCGCAGCCATTTCAGGCTCCCGGTGCGAGAGACAAGGGCCGCGGGAAACGTCCCGCGGCCCGGCTTCCGGCTACTGGTTTTCCTTGGTCTGTCCCATGATCTCCTGCGCGGTAAAGTTGATGCCGCAGGTGGGGAAGGAATTGCCGACGAAGAAGTTGTCGGACTGGTCGGGGTAGAAGTCCTCGCCTTCCTTGAAGTTGGGGTCCTCGACGATGGCGGTCGGCAGCTTGACGGACTGCGGAACGACATTGCCTTCGAGAGCGGCGATCGCCGTCTTGATGGCCACGGCGACCTGCGCGGGGCCGGTTCCGGCGGACGAGCACTTCAGTCCATCGGCAGCGAACTTCGCGCAGAACTTGCGGAAGCCGTTTTCAGTCTCGCCGCCGAACGGAACCATGGCATGCTTCGCGTCGATCAGCGCCTGCACCACGCCGGTGTCGCCGCCCTGCGCGGTGATCCCGTCGAAAGCCTTGTGGACGGCGATCGCGTCGGCGGTCGCCTTCTGGGCGGTGGGATCATCCCACTTGCCGATCACTTCGACGACGTCCCACTTCTTGCCGGTCGCATCCAGCGTTTCGTGGATGCCGTTGTGGCGGTCGGTATCGACCGACGTACCGGCAACGCCGCGCACTTCGAGGATCTTTCCACCGTTCGGCAGATGCTTGTCCAACCAGTTGGCCCACAGCACGCCGAGACCTTTCTGGTCGACGTTCACATTAATGGCGTCCTCGGTGTCGAGGATGTTGTCGAAGGCCACCAGGACAACACCCGCGTCCTTGGCTCGCTTGATGACCGGCGCGAAGGCGGTCGGATTCTGGGCGTTGACGACGATCGCGTCATAGCCGGAATCGATGAAATTGTTGATGGCGGAAATCTGCGCCGGCACGTCCTCGCCGGTCGAGACGACCTTGAATTCCTTGAGCTTCGCGGCAACGTCCGGCTGCGCGGCATAGGCCTTCGCGGTCTGGATCATCTGGATGCGCCAGGTGTTGGCGATGTAGCCGTTGGCCAGAGCAATGCGGAAAGGGCCGTCCTTCTTCGGAAATTTCAGGAATTTGGTCTCGCCGGTCCAGGGCGTGAAGCACTCCGGATCGGACGCGGGACCGGACACGACCTCGGGTTCCGCGAAGGCGGTGGAAGTCATAAGCGCGAGCGTCGCGGCCGCGACCATGCCGCCGACGATGGACTTGATCATTGGAACTCCTCCCGTTCGATTTCGATGCCTTGGATCGCTCATTCGAAAGGAGTTTGCAGCGGCGCGCGGAAAGGTGAATTCCGTACTCTCGGCCGCGTGCGCGCTCCCTTTGCGAAAGTCCGGTCCAGGTGACGGCAGCAGTCTCCTCCCGCAGCCGTCGCATATTGGTAGCGCTACCACGTGCGGGTGTAAAGCCGGATTCCGCAGCCGGCTTTAGCCTGGAACGCGGGCGGTGCTTTCGCGGCGCATCAGTTCGAAGGCGACCTCGACGGAGCGCTCGCCGACTTCGTTGCCGCTGTTGCGGGCGACGGCCATGGCGACGGCGCGCCTGCCGATCTCGTAACGCGGCGTGCGGATGCTGGTGACCGAGGGATAGGAAACGCGCATCATGTCGAGATCGTTGAAGCCGACGATGCCGATCTGCCGCGGCACGGCGATCCCCAGCCGATGACATTCGAACAGGACGCCCAGCGCAAGGTCGTCGTTATTGCAGAAGACCGCATCGAGGTCGGCGCTGCGCGATCGGGCTTCGCGGAAGAGCTCGCACCCCAGCGGAATGCTGGAGGGCGTCGGCGTCGTGGTGACCAGCCGCGGACTGTAGAGGCCGGCTGCCTCGACGGCGGCCCGATAGCCTGCGAGACGTCGCTGTGAGCGCGGGTCCATACGCGCGCCGATGAAGCCGATGCGGTGGTAGCCGGCCTCGATGAGGTGCTGTGCGGCCGTCCGGCCACCCTCAAAATGGGAGAAGCCGACCATCATATCGACGGGGTCGGGGCAGGTCTCCATCACCTGCACCACGGGGCAGCCGGCGCCTTCGAGAAGGCGGCGCGCCGTCGCCGTCTGATCGATGCCGGAAACGATGAGTGCGGCAGGACGCTGCCCAAGGAACACGCGCAGCAACCGTTCTTCTTCGAGACTCGAATAATGGGTGTTGCCGATCTGGACCTGATAGCGACTGTAGGCGAGGCCGTCATAGATGCCGCGCACGACTTCCGCGAACACATTGTTCGTCAGCGACGGCAAGAGCACGCCGATGACATCCGCGCGCGCGGTGGCAAGCGCGCGCGCATTGTGGTCGGGCACATAGCCGAGCGTCTTGATCGCCGCATCGATCTGGCGGCGCAGGTCGACCGACACGCGCTCGGGATCGCGCAGCGCCCGCGACACCGTGATGGCACCGACGCCGGCGAGGCGCGCGACGTCGGTAATGGTCGGCCGGCCGCTGCTGCGACGTACGCGACTCATGCCGCTGCACCGTCTTCTTTCGCCCCGCCCGATTTCGCTACCGGTGCCGACATGCCATAGTCTCCCGCCATTCAGCTCC
>JAEUMA010000444.1 GCA_016793565.1 Rhizobiaceae bacterium | reverse complement strand
TGTACTGCCAGAAGTGGAAGGGTTGGTCGCCGTAGCGCGACGTAGGATGGCCCGCCACGGAGCGGACCCAGTAGGGATAGCCGCGAAAGGTCGAGAGCGAGTTGTCGTCGAAGAAGTCGATGGAAGTGTAGATGATCGGCTTCTTGCCGTAATGGCGTTCCACGATCTGCAGGAAAATGCGCATTTCGGAGCGAACGGTTTCGGCATCGGGCCGCAGCTTGCAGGTGGGCGAGTCCGGATTCCACTCCATGTCGAGCACCGGCGGTAGCGAGGAGCGCTCTCGGGGAACGTTGCGGATGAACCAGGCCGCCTGTTCCGTGGCCGGACGGCAGAAATAGTAGAAATGATAGGCGCCGCGCGGCACGCCGGCGAGGCGCGCGGCGTTCCAGTTCTGCTGGAACTTGTCATCGACGCGGTCGCCGCCCTCGGTCGCCTTGATGAAGGCGAAGGAGATGCCGCTGGCGCGCGCCTGCCGCCAGTCGATGTCGCGTTGGTATTTCGAGACGTCGGTGCCGTGGACGGCGTAGGTCCACGGAGCGCCGGCGTCCCAGGTGTGCGGGTCGGTGTCCTCGAAGCGAGGATAGGATACCGCGACCTTGGCCGGATCGGCCGACGTCGTGACGCCCATATCGTCGACGGTGGAACAGGCGGCCAGCATGCCGGCCAGGCAGAGCGCGCCCAAAAGCCTCAGGCGCCGGCCCGTCTTTCTGCTAGCCCGCGCCACGGTGTGCGTCTGCGACATCGATCCCCTTGAACCCAAGCCCCGGTCAGGCACCGCGCAGCGATGCGTCGCCGTCGATCTTGCCCCGTTATGGTTGACAATGTGTTGAGCCGACGGCGGGCGCCAAGCATAGCATTTCCGGTCAAGTGGGGCAAAACGGTGGCAGCGGCGAGACGGGCCGCCGCGCGCTGTTAGAATCTGTAAGCCAATGTGAGGCAACGACAAAGCGGGTCTGCGAATTATCCTGGCGACTGCCCGAGGGCGCCCGAGGGCCAATGTCGAGTAAAATGGAGAAAGACGATGAAAAAGCTGATCCTTGCCTCGGTTTCCGCTCTGGCTCTTTTCGGTGTCGCGGCGTGTAGCGACAGCGGTACCGACACCACGACCACCCAGAGCGTGAACCCGCCTCCGGTGGAAGCTCCGGCCGACCCGGCTGCGCCGTCGACGTCGACCCCGCAGGCGGCGCCGACGCCTGAAACCGGAACCGGCGGCGAGACCCAGATGCAGCCGACCCCGGCCGAACCGGCCCCGGCCCAGTAATCCCGCTTCGATCGGGCGTACCCGATCCGGACGACGAAGGCAGTGAGGCGTGCCGGCCTACTGCCTTCGTTTCTCTATGCGCGCACGTCGGCCCAAGGCGACGACCGCCACCACGGCGACCGCGAAAGCCAGAGTCTCGCCGGTGATCGTCTCGCCGAGCACGATCGAGGCGATCGCCAGCGTCACAAATGTCTGCAGCAACTGCACCTGGCTGACCCGCGCTATACCGCCGATGCCGAGGCCCAGGTTCCAGGCGAAGAAGCCCAAAAACATGGAGCCGACGCCAAGGTAGAAGAAACCCAGCCAAGCGGGATTCTCGAGCCCCGGCCACTCGACGGGAGCGCTGACTGCGGCGCCCGCGAAGGAGAGCGGCGCAACGATGACCAGCGCCCAGCAGATGACCTCCCAACCGGGCATCCCGCGCGCCAGCACGCCGGAAACGACATAGCCGGCGCTGGCGGCGAGGCTCGCCAGGAACAGCGCGACGTCGCCCGAGGACAGCGCCATGTGGCCGTCGCGCAGGGCGAAGGCGACGACCAGCGCGGCGCCGACCAGGCCGCAAACCCAAAACATCGGTGAAGGACGTTCGCCCGCAAACAGCGTGGCGAAGATGCTGGTCATCAGGGGAAGCAGGCCCAGCACCACGCCGCCATGCGCCGCGGGGACCGTCCGCATGGCGATGGAGGACAGCAGCGGAAAGCCGACCACCAGCATCAGCCCCGCGAAAGCCAGCTTCTTCAGATCTTTACGGGGAAAGCGCCGTTTCAGCACCACAAGCACGATCGCGGCCAGCGACGCGGCCAGGGCTGCGCGGCCGAAGGTGACGAAGGCGGGGCTGAAGGCGGCCAGCGCCACGCGGGTGGCAGGCAACGTGCCGCCGAAAATGGTCACGCCGACCAGTCCCATCACGAGGCCGATGGTTTCGCGGGATACGGGGCGCGGAATGCCGGTCCGGGCGTCGTCGGTCATGAACCCGCAATATCCTTGCGGCGGCCGCGCGTCGCCGCCAAAGCTTTGGTCCAGTGTTCCGCAGGCGGTTATGCTGCGCCGCAAAACGTCCTCGCCAAGGCGTGCGGCATCGGGTTAGAAGACCTGCATGTCGATTTGGCAGAAAATAGGGGAGTTCGTGTCGCGCGTTTCTGTGGCGGCGCGCGACGGTGCGATCGACCTTGCCGAGGGCGTGCGGACGCTGCTGGCAGGCGACCCGGATTTGCGGCGGAAGGTCGCTTTCTCGGTCGCAATGATCGCTCTGTCGGCGAAGATGGCGAAGGCAGACGGGATCGTCACCCAGGACGAGATCCGCGCCTTTCAGCAGATCTTCGCCGTCCCGCAGGAGGAGGCGCGCAACGTCGCCCGCCTCTACGACCTGGCCAAGGCCGACGTCGCGGGGTTCGAGACCTATGCGCGGCAGATGGCGACGCTATGCGGCTCCGGGCACCCGAACTGCGCGATGCTGGAGGACGTGCTCGACGGGCTGTTCCACGTCGCCAAGGCGGACGGGCTGCTGCACGAGCGCGAGGGCCTCTTCCTTCACCGCGTGGCGGAGATCTTCGAGATCGACGAGATGCACTACCAGTCGATCCTGGCCCGCCATGTCGACCTCGGCAAGGCGGACCCCTATGTGGTGCTGGGCGTCGAGCGCGGTTCGAGCCTGGACGCCGTGCGCAAGCGCTACCGCTCGCTGGTGGCCAGCAACCATCCCGACCGCCTGATCGCACGCGGTGTGCCGCAGGAGTTCGTCGCCATCGCCACGACCAGGCTCGCCGCCATCAACGGGGCCTATGAGGTAATCGAAAAGGCGCTGCGGCACGCATGAGCGGCTTCGCGGCGGATTTCGCGGGAGCCGAGGTGCGGGTGTCGCCCAATTTCGGCCCGCGGCGCAGTCCCTCCCAGCCGGACATGATCGTGCTGCACTATACCGGAATGCAGAGCGGCGCGGCCGCCGAGGCGTGGCTGTGCGATCCGGTGAGCGAGGTCTCCTCGCACTATCTCGTCCACGAGGATGGCCGTGTCGTGCAGATGGTTCGCGAGGCCGACCGGGCCTGGCATGCCGGCAAGAGTTCCTGGCACGGCCATGGCGACATCAACTCGGCCTCGGTCGGCATCGAGATCGTCAATCCCGGCCACGCCTTCGGCTATCCGGATTTTCCCAAGCGGCAGATCAAGAGCGTGATCGCCCTGTGCCAGGACATCCAGAAGCGGCACCGCATAGCCGCCGAGCGGGTGGTCGCCCATTCCGACGTGGCGCCCGGCCGCAAGATCGATCCCGGCGAGCGGTTTCCGTGGCGGCAGCTGGCCAAGGCGGGCCTCGGGGTCTTCGTTCAGCCGCGGCCGGCGGATACCGCGGTGCTTCTGCCCGGCTCTTCAGGCGAGCGCGTCGAAGCGCTGCAGTCGATGCTGGCGCTGTTCGGCTACGGCATCGAGATCACGGGGACATACGACCCGGCCACCGAGGTGGTGGTGTCGGCCTTCCAGCGCCACTACAGGCCCGAACGGTTCGACGGTTTCGCGGATCCGTCGACGCTCGACACGCTGCGTCGCCTCCTGGCCAAGGTCGGAGCCGCGGCCGGCTGAGCCGCGCATCGCGGCGTCGCGGTTACGAACTGTCATTCAAAGTGAAGCACCGCGCCATGTTCGGCGCCATTTCTGCGACCAGGAGAGGAACGCCGGGCGCTTCGGCGCTCGCTGATCCCACCTTCCCCGCCTCGCGCGGGTCCAAAGGCAAAAGGAAAGCATGAGAACCATCATTGCAGTTGCGGCGGTCCTCGCTGCCGGGCTGGCGACATCCGTCGCCTCGGCCGAAGGTCGCCCCTCCATCAGCCTGCGCGCGCAGGACACCAGCTATACTCCAGCCAAGGCTCCGGAAGCCGCCGCCAAACCCAGAAGCGGCCCGGCCAGCCAGCGCGGGCAAGCCGAGACTACCGTGCTTGCCGCGAAGGACAAAGCTCGCAGCCAGATCAAGACCGCGTCCGTCGCACCAGCCAAGCCGGTCGAGAAGGCCAAGCTGCCCCGCAAGAAGGGTCGCGAGCGCATCGTGATCGATCCGACGACAACGGCCTCGATCGCACCCGTGGCAAAGCCGGCCGCCGTCAGCGCCAGCGGGCCCTATGGCGAGATCATCAACCGTTACGCGGTGGCCTACGTAGTGACTGTGACGCTGGCGCATGCGGTGATTAGATTCGAGAGAAACTATCGGCCCTACATCACCGGCT
>JAEUMA010000443.1 GCA_016793565.1 Rhizobiaceae bacterium | reverse complement strand
GGCCGGCCGGCCCGGGCTTGGCAAGCCGCGTGTGGCCGTCATCCCCTGACGCGCAACGCCGGCAGCTTCACCAGCGGTCGTGCAGGAAACTGCGCGGCGCGGGCACGGGAGGCGGTGCCGCGCGCCGCGGGGGATCAGCCCGGCCAGCGCGCATCCGGAACAAACCGCGCAAGCGTCTTGTAGCCGAGTTCCAGACCCCGCATTTCGGACCCGTAGCTCGCGACGATGTCCTCTTCGTGGATTTCCGAGGCGAGCTTGGTGGCCTCTGCGAAGACGTCGTCCTCATGCTCGATGTCGAGATTGCCCTTGTAGCCGACCTCGACCAGAGCCGTGATCAGCTTGGCCCAGTCGACCTCGCCCCATCCGGGGGTACGCGCCCGCCACCAGCCGTGCCCGAGGCCGGCGAAGCGGGTCAGTGCCACGCCGTAGATGCCGCTGTCGGCCAGAAGTTCACGACGGACCTCCATGTCCTTGGCGTGCACGTGAAAAATGCGCGAGCCGAACTCGCGCACGGCCTTGACGTAGTCGATGCCCTGCCAGACGCAATGCGACGGGTCGAGTTCGAGACCGAGATTGGCCGACGGCACCAGGTCGAACAGCACGCGCCAGATTTCGGGGCTGAAAGCGATGTTCTCGCCCTTCATGCTGAAGCGGTTCATCATCGGACAGTTTTCCATCGCGATGCGGACGTTGCGCCGCTCGGCATGCTCGCAGATGCGCGAGAAGGTCTCCTTGAAGGCTGGCAAATTGTCCTCGACGGAGAGTTCCGGGTTGCGCCCTGCGAACGTCGCCACCACCGGCACGCCCATGTCGCCGGCCAGGTCGATGACCTTGGCAAGATAGGCCAGCGCCTCGGCAGCCTCGTGCCCATCGGCTGACAGGTAGTTCGGATAGTAGCCGAGGGCGGACAGCTCGATGTCGCGCGCCTCCAGGTCCTTCAGCATCGCCGAAATCTGCTCGCGCGTCACCTTCGACGGGTTGAGCGACGAATGCGGCCAGGCCGACAACTCGAGCGAGCGGAAGCCGGTACGCTGCGCAAAGGCGGCGATCTCGGGCGTGTAGTTCGTATAGAAGCCAATGCGCATTCGGATTCTCCGCCGGGCTGGACAGGCAATATGTATCCTTGTATACAGGCAATGCGCAAGTGACAAGGGCTTGCCGCCAGCGACAAGGGGAACATTGAGATGGTGAAGCCTACCGAATTACGCAGTTCACGCCGGCAGCTACTGAAGGCGGGCGCGGCCGGCGCTGCGCTTCTCGCGCTGCCCGGGATCGTCCGCGCCGAGGACAAGAAGGTCGTCGTCGCGGTCTGGGGCGGTCCGTCCGCCGACGCGATGAAGGAGATCTACGGCCAGGCCTTCGCCGGTTCCGGCATCGCCCTTGAATTCGACGAAAGCGGCCCCGAGCCAGCCAAGATCCGCGCCATGGTCGAGGCCGGCCAGGTGAGCTGGGACGTGGCCGACCTCAGCGTGGCCGACAGCATCCTGCTCGGCAAGGCCGGAATGGCACGCCCGATCGACTATACCCAGGTGCCGAAGGACAGCGTTCTGCCGGGCTTCGCCTACGAGTTCGCCGTCGCGAGCTACATTTTCAGCAGCATCATCTCCTTCGACAAGAAGGCGCTGGGCGGCAATGTTCCGACAAGCTGGGCGGACGTCTGGAATATCGAGAAGTTCCCGGGCAAGCGGGCGTTCCGCAAACATATAGAGGGTGTGCTGGAGGCGGCGCTGATCGCCGACGGCGTGCCCCTGGACAAGGTCTATCCCATCGACGAGGACCGCGCCTTCGCCAAGTTGAAGGAAATTCTCCCGCATGTGATCTTCTGGAACTCGGGTTCGGAGAGCCAGCAGCTGATGCGGGACGGCGAAACGGTGATGGGCAATCTGTGGAGCACGCGCGCCACGCAGCTTGCCAATGAGGACAAGGAGCGCTTTGGCCTCGATTTCGCCGGCGGCCTGCTTTTGCCCGCAAGCTGGGGCGTGCCGGCCAAGAATCCGGCCGGCGACGCGGTTTTCCCCGCCATTGCCAAGATGCTCGACCCCGAGGTTCAGGCCAAGGTCTATCTCAAGACCAACCTGTCTCCCTCCAACCCCGCCGCGGAGAAGTTCATTCCGGCGGAGTTCGCTCCGTTCAACCCGACCAGCGCGGACAACGTAGCCAAGCAGGTACCCGTCGACGTCCAGTGGTATATCGACAACCAGGAACGCGTGCAGACGAAGTTCCTGGAACTGATCGCCGCCTAAAGCAGCGGGGAAGCAGGGATGGGGCAGGACATACCGCGGGCATTTCGCCTCCTGGCGGCGCCCGCGGCGCTATTTTCCTTCGCGCTGTTCCTGGCCCCCCTGCTTCTGATGCTGAGCCTTGCCTTTCGCGATCCGCAGCCGGGGCTGCAGAATTTCGGCTGGATGGCGACCTCGAGCGCCGTGGGCAAGATCGTCTGGGCCACTTTCCGCTTCAGCGCTATCGCCAGCGTCATATCGGTTATGCTGGGTTTCGCGGTGGCATACGCCATATGGCTGAGCGGACGAACGCTGTCGCTGGTGCTTCTCTTCGTCGTGCTGGTGTCGTTCTGGCTGTCGGTGCTGATCCGGTGTTTTGCCCTCATCCTCGCCCTCGGCCCGAACGGACCTGTCAACGCGACATTGGCGGCGCTGTCGCTCGGACCGGTGCGGCTGATCCGCAACGAGCCCGGCGTGCTGCTGGGAATGGTGCACTACCTGATACCGTTTGCCGTGCTGACGATCCTGGCCGCGCTGCGCGGCATCGACCTGTCGCTGGTGGCGGCGGCGCGCAGCATGGGAGCGCACCGCGCGCGGGTGTTCCGCACCGTGGTGCTGCCGCTGGCGGCCCCCGGGGCATTCGCGGCGCTGGCGCTGACCTTCGTGATCGCGCTCGGCTTCTACATCACGCCGGCGCTGCTCGGCGGCGGTCGCGTGGTCATGATCGCCGAATTCATCACCTTCCACGTGCAGAACGTGCTGGCCTGGGGCAAGGCTTCCGCGCTGGCGATCTTCCTGATCGCCGCGATCGGCGCGAGCTACGGTCTGGTCAAGCTGCCCGAAATGCTGATGCGGCAAAGGCGCGCCGCATGACGTACCGCCCGACCGCCTGGATCGTCGGCCTCGCGCTCGTCGTCGCCGCCTTTCTGATCGTGCCCAGCCTGATCGCTATTCCCGCTTCCTTCACGGACCGCACCTATCTCAGCCTGCCGGAGCACACGTTCTCGCTGCAGCACTACAAGCGGTTCGCCGCCGACCAGGCCTGGCGGCGTTCGTTCATGCTCAGCGCGGGAACGGCGCTGACGGCCGCCACCATCGCAACGGTGCTCGGCACGGCTTTCTCGATCGGCCTGTGGGGGATCGCGGGGCGCTGGATCGGGCTTCTGAAGGGCATGGTGCTGCTGCCGCTCGCCATACCCGGCATCGTCGCGGCGCTGGCGATGTATCTGCTGTGGACGAAACTCGGGCTCTACGACACGGTGACAGGCGTCATCCTGGTGCAGGTGGCGGTCGGCTTGCCGTTCGTGGTGATCGTTACGTCGGCAGCCCTTGCGATGCTCGACGCCACGCAGGTGAAGGCCTCGCGCAGCCTCGGTGCGGGCCCGTGGCGCACGTTGCGCCGTGTCGTTCTGCCGAGCATCAGGGAATCGATCCTTGCCGGTTTCGTGCTGGCGCTCGTCAGCGGCTGGGACGAATCCGTCATCACGCTGTTCGTCACCGGGCGCAATGTACAGGTTCTGCCACGCAAGATCTGGGACAGCCTGCGCTACGACATCGATCCGATCGTGGCGGTCGTCGCTACGCTGATGCTGGCCCTGACGCTGGCGGGAGTCCTTGTATTCCTGCTGTTCTCGAAGCGGGGCGGCGGTCGCCCGGAGGCCGGGTAAGCAGGACGCCATGGTCAAGCGATCGTTCCTGAGCCTCGAAGGCATCACCAAGCGCTACGGCCGCCATGCCGCGTTGGACAGCGTCGACGTCGAGATAGCGCGCGGCGATTTCGTTACGCTGCTCGGACCCTCGGGCTCCGGCAAGAGCACCGCTCTGATGGCGATCGCGGGCTTCGTGCTGCCCGAAGAGGGTCGCATCACATTCGACGGAACAGACATCACGCGCGTGCCGCCGGAGCGGCGCGGCTTCGGCGTGGTGTTCCAGGGATACGCTCTGTTTCCGCACATGACGGTTGCAGCAAACATCGCCTACCCACTGGAAGTGCGCGGGGAAAGCCGCGCGGCGATCGACCAGAAAGTGCGCCGCGTGCTCGACCTCGTGCAGTTGCTAGGCATGGAGGAACGTCGGCCGTCGATGCTCTCCGGCGGTCAGCAGCAGCGGGTGGCGATCGCGAGGGCGCTCGTCTACGAGCCCCCTCTCCTGCTGCTCGACGAGCCGCTGAGCGCGCTCGACCGCAAGCTGCGCGGCGAATTGCAGGCCGGCCTCAAGGCCCTGCATGCGAGGCTAGGTACGACCTTCGTCAACGTGACGCATGATCAGGAGGAGGCGCTGGGCCTGTCTACCAAGGTGGTGCTTCTGTCGCGCGGGCGGGTCGCACAGCAGGGATCGCCCGGTGAAATCTACGACCGGCCCCGCACCGCATTCGTCGCCGACTTCATCGGCAATGCCAATGTGCTTGCGCTCGACGGGATGTCGCAGACGCAGCACGGCTGGGTTGGACAGGCCGGGACGTCGACGCTGCGACTGCTGCCGCTGCATCCGGTCGCCGCCGGCGGCAAGGCGATGGTCGCGATCCGACAGGAGGCCATCGGCCTAGGCGCTCCGCCAGCCTGGGACTGCGATGCCATCGAAGGCACGGTCATCGACGTCGAACGGATCGGCCCGGTCGTGCGGGTTTTATTCGACGGTGCAGACGCAGGTCTGCTGCGCCTGAGCATGCCGGCGACGGTCGAGACGCCGACGAGCGGCACGGCAACCCACGCGTGGTGGCGTGTCGCGGACGCCGTCCATGTTCTGGACGAACGCTCGTAGCTTCCGCAACAAGTGCACGGCCTCCGTTCCAGCCGTCCTTATGCCCTGGCTCGGTCGACCCCGGCATCCTCTGGACGTGTAGAGACCCAACCGCGGCGCATCCTGTCCTCCAGTTTGCGCACCACCTGGCCGGACGGATAGCAGACGGAGAAATAGAGTATCGCCGTGACTGTGTAGACGGTGAAGTACTGAAAATTGCGCGCCGCGATGATCTGGCCGCTGAACATCAGTTCCTGCACGGTCACCACCGACGCCAGCGAGGTGTCCTTGAACAGCGAGATCAGATAGTTGCCAAGCGTCGGCAGCACGGCGCGAAACGCCTGCGGCAGCACCACCTTGCGAAAGGCCAGCCAGTAGGAAAGCCCGAGCGCGAAAGCGGCCTCGGTCTGACCCTTGGGGATGGACTGGATGCCGCCCCGGAACACCTCGCTGAGATAGGCTCCGTAGTGCAGGGTCAGCCCGGTAATCGCCGCGGTGATGGGGTCGAGCTTGATGCCGGCGGTCGGCAGCACATAGTAGATATAGATGAGCTGAAGGATCAACGGCGTTGCTCGCATGAACTCAACGAATACGTTGGCCGGCCATCGGATCAGCCGGTACTCGGACATGCGGGCGAGCGCCACCGGGATCGCCAGCACGGTCGCAAGCACCATTGTCGACAGGGTCAGCAGGACGGTGATGCCCAGTCCGCGCAGAAAGACATGCCAGTAGTCCGCCACGACTTCGAAATTGAGAAGATCCATCAGCCATCCCCGCTATCGTCAAAATGAGATCGGGCTGCCGTGGCAGCCCGAAAGATGTCCGAAGCCTCGCGCAG
>JAEUMA010000604.1 GCA_016793565.1 Rhizobiaceae bacterium | reverse complement strand
GTCATCGTCGGCGTTTTCACGGTCGTCGCCGTGCTGGCAGCTTTCGCGTTCGTCTACTGGACGGCCGCGCTGGGCGACCGGGGCGAGACCTCGATGCTGCGTGTGCGCATACCGGGCTCCGCGTCCGGCCTGGGCCGCGGCAGCGCCGTGCTGTTCAACGGAGTCAAGGTCGGCGACGTCCAGCGTGTCTATATCGATGTGCAGAATCCGAGCGCGGCTATAGCCGACACGCTCGTCGACCGGCTGACGCCCATCACCAAGTCCACGCAGGCCGATATCGGGCTAGCCGGCCTGACCGGACAGGCCAACATCGAACTCAAGGGCGGCGATCCCAAGGAAGCCAACCTTCTGGAGGAAGCCGAGGACCAGGGAACGATCGCGGAGATCACTGCCAATCCGTCGGCTGTCACCAACCTCCTGCAGACGGCGCAGACGATCTTCACGCGGGCCGACAATGTGCTCGACCAGCTTGAAGGCTTCGTCAAGGACGTGCGCGGTCCGCTGACCAGCACGGTCGACAACGTGCAGAAATTCTCCGAATCGCTGGCCAGCAATGCCGACGGGGTCGACAAGTTCCTGGAGAGTGTTTCGTCCCTGTCGACGCAGTTCCAGAACGTCTCCGGGAAGATCGGCAGCACTCTCGACGCGGTCGAGGAACTGCTGCGTTCGGTGGACAGGGAAAAAATCTCCACCATCGTCTCCAACGTCGATGCCTTCACCAAGCGTCTCACGGAATCGAGCGGGCAGTTCGACGGCATCGTCAAGCAGGTGAACACGGCGGTGACGTCGTTCAGCGAGCTCGCCAAATCCGCGCAGGGCACACTGGCCAAGGTGGACGGCGTTCTCGGCGCTGTGGATGCGGACAGGGTCCGCACGGCGATCGGCAACATTTCCGATGCCAGCGCTACGGCCAAGACGGCGCTGGCGGACATCGCCGACGCCAGCGGCAACGCCAAGCGCGCCATGAGCGACATCGTCAAGGTGACCGACAAGGTCGGCCAGCGGGCGCCCGACATCGACCAGATCATCGCCGACGCCCAGCAGCTCGCCGGCAGGCTGAATGCGGCGTCCGTGCGCGTCGACGGCATCCTGCAGAAGGTCGACACTCTGCTCGGCTCCGGGCAGGCCGAAGGCCTGGTCAGCGATGCCACCGCGACGTTGAAATCGTTCAAACAGGTGGCGGATACGCTCAATTCCCGCCTGGCCGGCATTCTGGACGGGCTCGCGCGGTTCTCTGGCCCCGGCCTGCAGAACGTGAACTCGCTCGTCACCGACACGCGCCGTTCGGTCGACCGGATCGAGCGCGCCGTAACTGACCTGGAGCGCAACCCGCAACGGATCATTACCGGTGGAGACGGCACGGTGCGCCAGTATGACGGGAGGACGCGGCGTTGACTTTGCGCCGTACGCTCCGCATGAAAATGTCTTCGACGGCAGAGGTCGTGGCTGCGGGAGGGCGCAGCGCGACGGACAGGGTGGGACGGTCCGCGTGAAGAGTCTTCGTTTGCTCTCGTCCGTGCTGCTGGTCGGACTTTCGGTGTCCGGATGCGCCGTGCTGGGCGGCGGCCCGCCGCCTCTCGACACCTACGAACTCACCGCTCCCGCCACCCATACCAAGGCACGCGCCCGGCGCGTTCAGGTGCTGATCGCCGAGCCGACCGCGCTGAAGCCGTTGGACGGCGAGAACATCGTAGTGCGCCCGGCACCCGGCCAGGTGCAGTATCTGAAGGGAGCGCAGTGGTCAGACCGCCTGCCCAAGATCGTGCAGGCGAGGCTTGCCCAGACATTTCAATCGTCGGGTGCTTTCGGCGGCGTGGGCAAGCCCGGGGAAGGGCTGGCGATCGACTACCAGATCACTACCGAGATCCGCGCCTTCGACATCCGCGTCAGTGGTGGCGACCGCGCGCAGGTCGAACTTTTCGCCCGCGTTCTCGATGACCGCAACGGCGTGGTTCGCGCGGCGAAGGTGTTTTCGGCCAGCGCGCCGGTCTCGGGCAGCGGCAACGACGCCTACGCAGCCGCGCTCGATGCCGCCTTCGGCTCGGTCGCTGCCGAGATCGTATCGTGGGCGGACGGCCTGATCTGACGATCGCGCTCGCAAGGGCCGCCTGACAAGCAGTACGGCGTTGACATGAAAAAGGCGGGTCATGGCCCGCCTTTTTCATGTTGGGATTGGCGATGCCGTCAGTTCAGCCGGCCCGCCGCGTGCGCCAGCATCGTGTAGACCTTGCCCGTGTCCGAGGTCAGATAGCCGCGTGCCACCGAGTGGTCGCGGTCGTTGCGGGCGATGTCCTTGAGAAGCTTCTCGAAATCATCGCAGTAGCGGTCGACTGCCGCGCGGAATTCGCCGTCCTCGCGGTACTTGCGACGAATGTCGTCGAACGTCTGCTGGCCGGCCAGCGTATAGAGCCGCCGGGTAAAGACGTCGCGCTCGCCACGGCGGTAGCGGTCCCACAGCTCGATGGCCGCCTCATGGTCGATCGCCCG
>JAEUMA010000383.1 GCA_016793565.1 Rhizobiaceae bacterium | reverse complement strand
CTGCGCGCCGGCATCGCCCACGTCGCCCGGATTGTCGGGTTCGAACGTGTCGGCCGTGGCGCCGGTGAAGTCGTAGGCGCCCGGCGAGCCGAGGACCACGAATTCGTTCTCGTTGACGACCTGCGCCGACAGGAGCGTGGCAAGCGCCGCGACATCCGGATCATCGCTGGTGGCGAGAGCGGCGATGGCCGCGTTCACCTTGGCGACCACGTCCTGCGCGGTCACCGAACCGGAGACGTCGATGTCGATGTCCGGGCTGTCACCGCCGCCGATGATCGAGATGTTGTAGACCTTGTTCCAGGCGCTGTCGTCGGCAAACACGCCGGTCAGCGTTACCTTGAACAGCGTCTCGCCGGCGACGTTTTTCTCGGGAGCGGCGCGGAAGTCCTGGCCAATGCGGTCGCTCTGCGAGCCGGGAGCCTTGGAATTCGCGTCCTTGAGAAGGAACAGGCCGTCTTGCACGCCGACATTGCCGAGCCGGTCGACGAGGTCGAGGTCGCGGTTGATGAACTTCACGCCATCACCCTGCTTGCCGGCATAGTCGACCACTTCGCGATCGAAGTAGGCTTCGCTGCCGGAGCGGGTGTAGCGTCCGAGCGCCTGGTCGGAGATGCCGCCGAGATACTGGAGGAGCGCCTCGGCGATGCCGGTGAACGGTCCTTCCTGCTGCTCGGTGATGACTTCCTGGAAGTTGTTGAAGTGCAGCGACACCTCGAACGTATCGTTACCCTCGCGGCCGGACAGACGGTCGGTGCCGCCGCGGCCTTCCAGAACGTCGTCGCCACGGCCGGCGATCAGCTCGTTGTCGAAGTCGATCGCCTGGAAGTTGGCGGTGTATTCGGCGCTGGCCACCTGCTCCGGATCGAACACGCCGTCATTGTTGACCAGCGGGTTGCTGATGTCGAACTTGGTGCCGCTCGAATCGCCCGACTTCAGGACCGGCGCGAAGCTCAGCCCGAAATAGGGCTCCCAGGGGCTGGCGCCGGGAGCGGCGTTCTGAGCTCCGAAGCCCGCCGGGCTGTCGAAGAAGAGCCCCGGCTGGTTGAGGATGGCGATGGACAGGCCATCCGTGCCGCGCAGGACCAGGTCGCTGTTGGTGCCGCGATAGTTCTGCTGGTTCTCGAAGCTGAGCGCCGGATCGTTGGTGCCGGCAGCCAGGTAGTCGATGCGGCCGAGACCGGACGCATTGATGTGGTCCATGCCGGTGATCGTCACCGCCGAGAAGCCGTCACGGTAGTTCGACTGGTCGGCCGTGCCAAGACGGTCCGCGCCGTAGCCCTGGAACGTGGTGAGGAAGGGATACAGATCGGTGATGTCGTTGGTCAGCTGCGAGCCGAGGTCGAGGTAGATCACGCTGTCGGTGGTCACGGCGTCCAGCGCCGCGGCCTCGTCGGCCTTCTCGGCTTCGCCAGTCAGGTCCTGCGTGGTGCCGAGCAGCGCCGACAGGATGAAGCGCTCGTCCAGCGAACCGTCCGTCGACACCTTCACGTCGTTGGTGCGGCCCGGCGTGAACGTCGTCAGCCACAGCGTGTCTTCCTGCTTGCCCGACAGCAGACCGCCATCGCCCTCGAAGAGGTTGCTGAGGTCGATGCCGGAAAGCAGATCCTCAAGGTAACCCGCCGCGAAGGCGGCAAGGTCGTTGCCGAAGTCGGCCGGGTTGGCGCCGCCGTGGATCTGGCCACCGTCGAGCTCCAGCACGATGTCGTCGGAACCGTCGCCGCCGACCAGCGTGTCGCGGCCGTCATTGCCGACATAAACCACGTCGCCGTCGCTGTTCACGCTCTTGACCAGGTTGGCCGCGAAGTGGCCGCTGCGGTCGAACAGGTTGACGTTGTTCTGGTGGGTCAGCAGGAACTCCAGGTCGCCGCCCATCAGGAAGTCGTCGCCGCCGAGGCCGTAGACCTTGTCGTTGTCGTAGCCGGCAATGATGAAGTTCGTCTCGGCGGAGCCGAAGACCTCCATCTGGCCGGTCACGCCGGGCGACAGGCCCGGGATGCGCGGAACCGCGCCGCCTTCCGTGAAGTCGCGGAAGTCGCCGAAGTAGAGGTCGTCGAACAGACCCGCGCTGTCACGGTCGAAGGTGAAATCGCGCGTGGTGTCGAACTCGAACGTGTTGTTGGCGTCCGTGGCCACGACGAAGCCGATGCCCTGGCCGCCTTCGTTGAAGGTGCGCGCCTCGTCGTCTGTGATGATCAGCGCCGGACGACCGCCCTGCATGCCGACGGAGGCGACCAGATTGGCGAAGGCGTCGTTGGCCGGGTTCGAATCGGAGGCAAGGCCTGCGTAGAACGCGTTCAGGCGATCGACGATGATGCTCAGCGCCGCCGTGCTGTCGTCTGGCAGCGTGGCCTGGTCGATAACCGCGGGGCCTGCCGTGATGGTGGCGCCGTTGACGGTGATGGTCACCGAGCGGACGTTCGCCCATTCATTGCCCGAGCCCGTCGCCGGTCCGGCCAGATTGTCGGTCGTGAAGACCAGCTTGGTCGAGGCGATTTGTTCCGGTCCATAGGTCACGACGTCCAGGAAGCCGTAGAAATTGCCCGACGCGTTGACGTTCTCGATGTCTTCGAGCTTCACGCCCGCCTGCGAGGAGCCCGACGTGATGCTGCCGTTCTCGACGGTGGCGCCGCCCTGCAGGCCGCCTTCGCTGTAAGGGTCGCCATTGCCGTCCGATTCGTCGAGGTCGATGACGATCATCTCCTCGTCGTCGGAAGCTTCCAGCAGCAGCCAGTCGAAGTCCTGTCCGGGATCGCTGTCGAAGGTGCTGCCACCCTTGATGACCGACTCGCCCGTCAGCTGCGTGTCCAGCGACGAAAGCTCCTGGTAGAAGAAGTCGGCGTTGCGGCCGCCCTGCAACAGGTTCGTGCCGGCTCCGCCGGTCAGGAAATCGTTGCCGATGCCGCCCTTGATGACATCGTCGCCAGCGCCGCCCAGAACGATGTTGCCGTTCAGGCTGGTGCCGTCGCCCCCGAATCCGGTGCCGTCGAAGTAGAGGTTGCCAGTGAAGCCTTCCTTGTCGTTGGACGGATCAAGCAGGGCCGCGCCGCGCGCATGCGCGTCCACGATGTCGAAATGCTGCACGGTCACCACGCCGCGGACGTTGTAGTCGAGTTCGCCCGGGTTGATGCCATCGCCGTCGATGTCGATCTGCTCGACCTGCTTGAACGGGTCGGTGAAGTCGATGCGGATGTCCGAATTGCCGATCAGGCGCAGGACGTCGATGCCGTCCTGGGAGCCGACCAGGTTGATCGGGCCGTTGGCGATTTCGGTAGCACCCTCGACGGTGTGCATCTCCATCGTGGCACGAGGGCCGTCCTGGGTGGTGATGATGTTGAACTCGCTGCCGCCCAGTTCGTCGAACAGCGAGCCG
>JAEUMA010000379.1 GCA_016793565.1 Rhizobiaceae bacterium | reverse complement strand
CGCCTCGGCGACGTCGTGCTGTTGCAGGGAAGCAGGCGCCGAATGCCCGACATCATGCGCGAGTTCGGCTGCCTGCCGCTCGCCGAGCGGCCGATCATGCTGGGGTCGGTCCGCCGGGGCCTGGTACCGGTGGCCATTCTTGCCGCGGCCATGCTGGCGACGGCGCTGAACCTTCTGCCGGTCGCCATCGCCTTCTTCGCCGCCGCCGTGCTGATGGTGCTGTTTCGCGCCGTACCGGCCCGCGAGGTCTACGCGTCGATGGACGGACCGATACTGGTGATGCTGGCCGCGCTGATCCCGGTCAGCGATACGCTGCGCACCACCGGGACCACCGACCTCATCGCCGCCTGGCTGGCGGAAGTCGGCAGCATCCTGCCGGGTTACGGGGCGCTGGCACTGATCCTGGTCGTGGCGATGGCGGTCACGCCGTTCCTCAACAATGCGGCCACAGTCCTGGTGATGGCGCCGATCGCCGCAGGCTTCGCGGGGGGACTGGGCTATAAGCCGGAAGCCTTTCTGATGGCGGTTGCGATCGGCGCCGGCTGCGATTTCCTGACGCCGATCGGACACCAGTGCAACACGCTGGTGATGGGGCCGGGCGGCTACCGCTTCTCGGACTATCCGCGTCTCGGCCTGCCGCTGTCGCTTCTCGTCATCATATGCGCCGTCCCACTGTTGCTGCTGTTCTGGCCGCTTTGACGAACCGGCTTTCAGCCGCGGTGCTTTTCCAGAAAGGCCTCGGCGGGCAGTGCGCGAAAATCGTCGAGGGCGGCGCGCAGCCGGGTATGCTCCCAGTCCCACCAGGCCAGGGCCTGGAAGCGTTCCGCGACGAGGCGCGGGAACCGCTCGCGGATCGGCTTGGCCGGTACGCCGGCCACGATGGTGTAGGGCGCGACATCCTTGGTGACCACTGCGCCGGCGCCGACCACCGCTCCGTCGCCGATCGTGACGCCGGGCAGCACGGTCACGCCGTGCCCGAGCCAGGTGTCGTTGCCGATGCGTACGCCATTCCCGCGCCGCCAGTCGAAGAACGCTTCCTCGTTCTCGGCATCGTCCCAATAGTCGGCCGCGCGGTAGGTGAAGTGGTGCAGCGTTGCGCGCCAACTCGGATGGTTCGGCGCGTTGATCCGGGCGCAGGCCGCGATGTTGGCGAATTTGGCGATGTCCGCGCACCAGACCGAGCCGTCCCACATCACATAGGAATAATCGCCCACCGCCGATTCTGCGACGTGGCAGTTGCGGTCGATCTCCGTGAAGCGGCCGAGCGTACTCGCCGTGACTTCCGCGCTCGGATGGATCAGCGGCGCCTCGGACAGCTTCGGCGTCATGCGGCCGCGCGTTCAGGCGCGAAGGCGGTGACGTCGATGATGCGGTCGGCGACCGCCTGGCGTACGTCCGTGTCGTGGAAGATGCCGAGCAGCGCCGAGCCGGCGGCCTTCTTGGCAGCGATCAGTTCGACCACGACCGCGCGATTGGCGGCATCGAGCGAGGCGGTCGGTTCGTCGAGCAGAAGGATCGGATGATCCGTGATGAAGCCGCGCGCGATGTTGACGCGCTGCTGTTCTCCGCCCGAAAAAGTCGCCGGCGGCAGCGCCCAAAGTTTCTCGGGCAGGTTCAGCCGGCGGAGCAGTTCGCGCGCACGCTTCCTTGCCGTCTCGCGGGCGATGCCGCGCGAGAAAAGCGGCTCAGCCACCACTTCGAGCGCGCTCACCCGAGGCACGGTGCGCAGGAACTGGCTGACATAGCCAATCGTATCGCGGCGGACAGCGAGAACGGTGCGGGGGGCGGCCGTGGCGACGTCGATCAGCTGGCCGTTGTGCTCGACGAT